>CAMOYN010000017.1 GCA_946630035.1 uncultured Lachnospiraceae bacterium | reverse complement strand
CCCGTCATGGCAATATGCGGATCCACAATCCGGCCCGTTACCAGGGAAGCCAGTGCCGTTGTCAGAGTGACACCCGCCGACGGACCATCCTTGGGCACAGCCCCTGCCGGAACGTGGATGTGCAGATCCTTCTTCCGGAACATCTCCGCCGCCTCCGGGAAAATGGATTTTACCAGTGTGACAGCGATCCTGGCGGATTCCTGCATCACGTCCCCCAGCTGTCCAGTGAGAATCAGTTCTCCCTTGCCTTCTGTCAGAGCGGTTTCGATGTAAAGAATCTCGCCGCCCACCGGGGTCCAGGCCAGGCCCGTCACCACGCCCGGAGTGGGATCCGGCAGAATCTCCTCATGACGGATCGGGGCCGCATCCAGGGTTTCCTCCAGATTTTCCGAGGAAATAACCACCGTTTTCTCCGGATCCGATGCCACCTTCACGGCCAGAATCCGGCACAGTGTATCGATGCATTTTCTGAGTCCCCGGACACCGGCCTCCATGGTGTATCCGGAGATCAGCATCTCCAGCGCATCTTCCGTGATGGTAAGTTTCTCTTCCGGGATTCCCATGCTTTCCATCGCCTTGGGCACCAGATGCCTCATGGCAATCTGTTTTTTCTCCAGCGGCGTATAGCCACTGAAACGAATGACCTCCATGCGGTTCAGAAGGGGTTCCGGGATCGTATCCGTGGTATTGGCGGTGCAGACAAATAAGACATCCGACAGATCATAGGGCACATTCATGTAGTGATCCGTGAAGGTATTGTTCTGCTCCGGATCCAGAAGTTCCAGGAGGGCACTGGCCGGACTTCCGTGGAAGGAATCGGAGAGCTTATCCACCTCGTCCAGTACCATGACCGGATTGGATACACCGCTTTTCTGAATGCCATCCATAATCCGTCCCGGCATGGCTCCGACGTAGGTCCGGCGATGGCCCCGGATATCCGACTCGTCATGGACGCCTCCCAGACTGACGCGGACATATTTCCGCCCCAGAGCCCTGGCGATGCTCTTTCCGATACTGGTCTTTCCGGTACCGGGAGCTCCGACAAAGAGGAGGATGGAACCGGACTGCTGTTTCTTCAGATTCATGACGGCAATCTGCTGAATGATACGGTCCTTTACCTTTTTCAGACCATAGTGGTCTTCCTCCAGAATCCGTCTGGCCTCCGCCAGGTTAATCGGCTCCATCTTCTCCTTTTTCCAGGACAGACCGGTCAGGAAATCCAGATAGTCATAGAGCATCCCCGTCTCGGCTCCCTGTTTTCCCTCCTGTTTCAGCCGGTTCAGGACCTTCTCTGCCTCTTTTCTGGCCGTCTCATTCATGCCGGACTCTGCAATCTTTTTCTCAAATTTCTGCACATCGGAGACATTTTCCGGATGCATCTCGTCCAGCTCCTTCTGAAGATGTTCCATCTGGCGCTTAATGGCAGATTCCCGGTACATTTTCTGATATTCCTTCTGCTGAGAGCTGACGACCTCATTTGTAATTCTTCCTACTTCAAGAAAGTCGTACAGTATCTTTTCGATCTGTTCCGTACGTCTGGCCTTACTGTCCTCTGCCAGAATCCCATAGCGGTCTTCAGGAGATACTTTCAGCCAGGGAGACAGGGCACAGGCCGCTGTCCCGATGGTGTCAATCTGATCCACATAATAGGCCGCCGATTCCTCCCACTGCTGCCCGGCGGAGAAGTCCCGGATTTCCTGAATCAGGTTCTTCAGCTTCTCTGCCTCCACATCCGGATCCAGATCGTTGATATCGCTTCGGCGGGAAATGGACAGCTTCACCGTCTGATCCGGATTGATCCCTACATTTTCCAGGTTGACACGGTACTGTGTCCGCACCACCGCAATGCCCTGAGCCCCCAGTTCCCGGATCTGCCCGGCCAGTCCGATCGGATAGAAACTCTCCTCCGTCCATTGGGTGAAGGGCTCGCTTTTCTTAGCTACCACCAGGATTACTTTTTCGCCCACCGTCAGGCCTTTGGCGCCGGAGCATCGGCGCAACTGCTCTGTCTGAAACAGGATAGTAGCATCCGGTGTCAAAATCATATTGGTTACAGGTACTACGATCATATCTTAACCTCCCTCAAAAGTGAACGTTCATTTATATATAGCTATTTTTTTCGCCATAAGCAGAATCTTTTAACGTTCCGTAAATGCGTATACGTCAAAAGATGCTCATGGCGGGATATGTGTTTATAAACCCTATCGTTTTAATGAAAATATCGTTTTAATGAACCAGCAATAACTCCCGGAGCATCTGAATCAGTTCTTCCAGCTGCGCTTCCAGCATCTCCGGCCCCCGGCTGTGATCCATGGCGATAAACCGCACCGGCGAAAACAGAACCGCCGCCAGGTTCGGATCGCTCCAGCGCCGCACTTCCCCCCGGTCCTGATACTCGTGCAGCAGATCAAAGACCTCGCAGCAACATTCCTCTTCGGATACGTTGGAGGAAAGGGTGGGACAACGGGAGCACTGCTCCACAAAACTGAATACCTCTTCGTGTTCCAGGGTATAGGCGAAATATCCCCTTACAATGGCCTCGATCAGCTGCCCTCCATCCATCTCCGGCTGAATCTGCCGCATCAGATAATGATAGGACTGATGGGAGTACTCCTGAAACACTTCGGCCAGCATCTCTTCTTTGCTGGAGTAATAGATATAAATGGTCGCAGGGGAAACACCGGCCTCTCTGGCGATCTTTGATACCGAAGCACCATTGATCCCTTCCTGGAGGATCAGCCGGACCATCGCTTCCTTTATGCGCTGCTGCTTGTCAAAATCTTTTGTTCTCATATCACTCCCTCGCCGGCCTTTCCCTAGGTAAGAGTTTCTGATGGATTCTATAATAAACGATCACTCATTTATTGTCAACACTTTTTACCATTTGTCATTCCGGCCGGATTACTTGTATTTCTTCTTTTTTACCAGGTAGTTGAGGATACCGCCGAAAATGATAACCACGGCTCCAAAGGCGAGGACTTTTTTTGCCGCCTCCTGGGGGATCAGTCCCCTCTCTCCTATGGTTTCCCGGTAGAACGTCAGAGAATAGTGAATCGCCACCGGATCTCCCATGGCTGTCGTGTCGGCAATCACCGGGAGTATGGCATCCATCTGGGCGATGGGAATCGTGAAGGAAGAGTTCCCCCCGTCGGTGGATTCATTGAGGTATTTCTCGCCGCCGACGATCATGTAATCGTAGTAGGTGCTGCTCCAGATCAGTCTGGCGTAGGCACGGCCTTCCCGGATGATCAGGTAGGTGGGGGAGCTGACGCTCGCCCGGCCGCTGCCGCCGGTCATATTGACCTCGATCGCGTACTCTCCATCCTCCAGGTTGACTTCCATAGCCTCCACCGGTGCATAGGGATCGTTGCCGGCCAGAGTGATTCCCTGGGCTATATCTTCATCGAATGCCATCGAAGTCCCTGTCATATTCTCCGATGTAACGGATGGCTTTGCCGGAGTACCTGTCGTATTTTCCGATGTAACGGATGGCTCTGCCGAAGTCCCTGTCGTATTCTCCGATGTATCGGATGGCTCTGCCGGAGTACCTGAGGTATTCTCCGATGTCTCCGGTTCTGTCTCCTGGTTTGTCTGCCCGGCGATAATCAGCTTTCCCCCGGTCTTTTTCTCACCTGAAGTGCTTCCTGTATTATTTTCTTTCTGCTCCAGCAGTTCCAGCCCTTCCTCGATCCTGTCGTAATCCGGAAGGTCCACCCGGAGAGCTTCCTGTGGCAGGGAGGAGGCATCGAACAGAATATTCCGGTCATACCATTTTTCCCGTTTCCGGCTGAAGGCCGCACAGGGCAGCGGTCGGTTCAGCGCCGCCACAGGAAACCGGAACGTGCATCGGTCGTTTTTCTCCTCCGCCGGGATAAAATCCGCTTCTGTCAGCACGGAGGCTTCCAGGCCGGTCCCCGGATAGATATGGGAATAGCTGTGACTGGAGATGGTAATTTCTGCCGTCATTTCTCCCTGGGCTACCGTGAGCATGGCATCCGTGATGCGGAAAAAGGAGGAGCTGCTCTTTACTTCTATTGCATAACTTCCCTCCTCCACATCCTGGCCATAGACCGGAAGCATCCCGTATTTTGTGATGTTTTTGGCAGCCGCATACTCTCCGCTGCCCGCCACCTGGCTGAAATCCGTCGCCGCCAGGGCCGTATTTCCCCGCCACGGTACACAGATGAGGCTAAATAATATCATAGGTATGAGAAAACCCCGACTTACTTTCATTATACCATCTAAACCTTTCTGTTTTATCTCGAAGGAGATATTTTCTCTGTTTCATTACAGGTTTTTCTTCTTATATATAAATAGGAAGGAAATGGTTCCGAATACCACCAGATAGGCCAGAAGCACAAACCAGCCGATGGTTCCGGGATCTTCTCCGTGGGCAATGGCCCGTACCATGGCACTGGCCTGGGACAGGGGGAGGGCGGAAACAACCTGCCGGAATCCGCTGGGCATCTGATCCGTGGAGAAGAAGGTATTGCACAGAAAAGACATCGGAACAATGATATACGCGTTGTATTTCGGTGCGTCCGAGTAGCTCTTCGCCAGGAAAGACAGCACCAGAGCAATCGTAGAGAACACGGTTCCGTTCAGGAAGAGGATCAGGAAGGACCATCCGTTATAGATCAGGCCGGTCCGGATCGGCATGGTGAGCAACAGAATCACGCCTGCTGCATACATCCCGCGGAGGCTTCCGCCTATGATCTGGCCTATGATAAACTGCCAGAGGGGTGTGGGAGAGATCATCACCTGATCCAGGGCCTTCTCGTACAGCCGCTGTACACTCATGTTCTGCGCCACGGCGCTGAAGCTGCCGGTCATGGTAGACATGGCAACGATACCGGGGATCAGATAAGAAAGATAGGGTTCTCCATGGGAGGTCGTCTGGATTCCCATCCCAAATATAATCAGATACATCATAGGGGAGATCATGGCCGCCAGCGTGATCTTATAGAATTCCCTTTTGAATTCGGTCCATTTCTCCCAAAGCACGGTAATTATACCCATTTTACTCCTGTCACTCCATTAAGACTCCCACCTCAATCAGTGGTGATACTATATTACTTTTTAGTAAGATGACGGCCGACCCGTTCCACAAACACATCCTCCAGGGTTGTATTTCGGAAAGAAGCCTGGTCCCCTGCCTGGGACAGATACGTAATGGCATCCTGCCGGTTTTTAAAGAAATGGCTGGTAAGCCCTTTCTCTGTCATCTCATCCACCGCAAATGCTCCCAGATTTCCGATCATGGCAGACGGTGTGTCGATCATGTCCAGCTTTCCCTTCTCAATCAACGCCACGCGGCCACAAAGGGATTCCGCTTCCTCCATGTAGTGCGTCGTGAGAATGATGGTCAGATTCTTCCCGTTCAGCTGCCGCAACAGGTTCCACATCTGCCGGCGGGCCAGAGCATCCATGCCGGCGGTGGGTTCATCCAGGAGCAGAATTTCCGGTTCGATCATCAAAGCCCGGCATACCATCAGCTTTCGCTTCATACCACCGGAAAGCCGGCGGACTACCCGCTTCCGATATTCCGTCAGGCCTGCAAAGGCTAGAAGTTCATCGGTCTTCTCACGGATCACATTCCTAGGGAGATAATAAAGCCGTCCCTGGTATTCCATCACTTCATCCATGGTCATATCCTGGCGCATGGAATACTCCTGGGTGACCACCGCCAGTTTTCTCTTCTGCGCCGAGGCTCTCCGGCCAAGGAGTTCTCCGTCGATCCGGATCTCTCCTTCCGTCGGCAGAAGAACCGTCGAAAGCATGCTGATGGTGGTTGTCTTCCCGGCGCCGTTTGGTCCCAGAAGACCAAAAAACTCTCCCGTCTCTATCGTAAGATTCAGGTGATCTACTGCCGTAAAATCACCGAACTTCTTTGTAAGATTCTTTATTTCAATCATATCTGTCACTCCCACAGTTCCGGCTCTTAATGAATTCCTGGGGAAGCCTTTTAAGCCGTAAAGTTTATTGTAATATAGATAGGAATCGTTGTAAAGCGTGACTTGACATATCACAGAGAGTCATCTACAATTAACTGAACCTGTCAATTACGCCATTTTCTGTCAGATCTGTAAGGTCACCCGGGAGATCCTCCCGTCTTCCCGGATCTGGCTGGTCCTTTCGGAGGTTCCCCTATGCTCACTTATCATCTGAACAAATCCGCTTCGGATGCCCTTTATCTCCAGCTGTATCAGGCACTGAAGGAGGATATCCTGTCGGGGAAGCTGCCGGCGGATGAGAAGCTGCCGGGAAAACGCCCCTTTGCCAGCCATCTGGGGCTCAGTGTCATTACCATTGAAAATGCTTACGAAGCATTGAAGGCTGAGGGGTATATCTATTCTGTCCCCAAGAAGGGATATTTCGTCACCTCCGACCTCTCCCTATCCGGTTCTCCCAGGGGGACTTCATCGGAAGCTCCCTCCCGGTCCCTTTCCGCAAAAAACCCGGAAACGGTCTCCGGGGATAAAACCATGGACAATTTTCAGCCAAACAACCACCGGTTTTCTTCGGAGGAAAGGATCGACCTGTCCGTCAACCGGGTTCTTCCGGATCTGTTTCCCTTTTCTGTCTGGGCTAAGGAGTCCCGCCGAATTCTCTCTGCCGGCAGCAGTCAGCTTCTGGAACCCGCCCCCGGCCGGGGTGTCCGGGAACTTCGTGCTGCCATCGCAGGTCATCTGCGTTCCTTCCGGGGTATCGATGTCTCCCCGGATCAGATCGTGATCGGCGCCGGGACAGAATATCTGTACGGTCTGCTGATCCAGCTTCTGGGCAGAGACCATATCTATGGAGTAGAAGATCCCGGATATCAGAAGATCCGGAAGGTATATGACGCTAATGGAGTCCGGTGGCTTCCTGTTTCCATCGATCAGAAAGGAGCCCCCTTACAGGAACTCCTTTCCAAAGAGATTCAGATTCTGCACATATCCCCTTCGCATCATTTTCCCACCGGCCGGGTCATGCCCATCGGAAGACGGTATGAGCTTCTGAGCTGGTCTGCCGAAGATGAGGATCGTTTTATCATTGAAGACGACTACGACTCCGAACTCCGTCTGGACGGCCGCCCGATTCCCGCCTTATACGGTATAGACCGCTCGGAAAAAGTCATCTATATGAATACTTTTTCCAAGAGCCTCGCCCCCACACTCCGGATCAGTTACATGGTTCTGCCGCAAACACTGTCGGAGAAGTTCGGGCGGGAACTTGGTTTTTACTCCTGCACCGTAGGAAGTCTGACCCAGTATACCCTGGCTGCCTTCATGCAGCACGGGCATTTTGAGATTCATCTGAACCGGCTTCGCCGTTATTACCGCCAGTGGCACTCTGAGATGATGAGCCAATTTGCCAAGAGCCCCGCGCTGAAACAGGCCAGAGTCATGGAAGACGCCGCCGGCCTGCATTTTCTGTTGAAACTGCCCTCCGGGATCCGGGACAGCGAACTGAAAGAAATCGCCCTTTCCTGTGGCCTTAAGGTATCCTGCCTCTCCGATTATTATAAAAATCCCGGGGATTCAGAGCCCGGGATTCTGGTAATCAATTATTCTTCTCTGGAGAAGGAAAAACTGCCTCTGGTGGTAGAGCGTCTGGGAACTCTCGCTCGCAGACTTCTGTTTTGATCCAATATATTGCCCCCTTCAGGGAAATCATTTCGCATCAGTGAAACACGGATCAGGCCACAAAGGTTCCATTAAGTGTCTGATATTTCTTGGTTCCTTTTCTGGCAATACCGGTAATGGTATAAGTATAGGTTTTACCTGCCGTCAGCGCTTTTACTTTTACCTCAATCTCATTGCGGTCTTTTTCCAGGATCTTTGTCTTGTAAACCGTTCCTTCGGTATCGGTCACCGTTACTTTTGCCTTCTTCCAGCTGACTTTTCCGGAAAACTCCACTTCCACTTTTTCATTTCCCTGGTATTCCACAGACTTTATCTCCGGTTTTTTCTCTTCGGCCCGGGCGCTCCCTGCCCATAGGAAGAGTGTACATACCAGTACCATCGTGTAAACGGCCAGACGCATTACGTTTCTTTTCTTCATAATTCCGTCCTCCTTGTTTTTCCGTACTACCTTGTCATTGGCGGCTTTGTCTCTTCTCCCCCTTGTTTCAGAAAATATTCAGCAGGTCTGCGAAGTTCTTCAGGTTGTAGTCTTCTTCTCCGCAGTTTTCGGCATCCCCGTGAAGTGCCAGTCCGGTCATGCCGGCCGCTTTTGCCGCCTGAATACCTGCCTTTGCGTCCTCAACCACCGCACAATCCGCCGGATTTTCGCCGAGCTTCTTTGCAGCGCAGAGGAATACCTCCGGATCCGGTTTGGAATGAATGATATCGGTTCCGTCTGCGATCTCGTCAAAGAAATCACCGAGGCCAATTCTCTCCAGGATAAATTTTGTATTTTTGCTGGAGGAGCCGATCGCGAGCCGGTACCCCCTGGCCCGAAGTTCCTTCAGCGTATCCCGGACTTCATCGGTCAGATCCGCCGGCGTCATGTTCTTAAGAAGTTCCCGGTAGGTCTCATTTTTCTCTGTGGCCATCGCCAGCTTCTCTTCTTCGCTGTATGCCTTATCCGACCGTTCCAGAATGATCTCCAGACTGGCCATCCGGCTGACACCACGAAGCCGGTTGTTGATCTTTTCATCGAAATAGATTCCCAGCTTGTCCGCCAGCATCTTCCATGCCTGATAATGATAGCGGTCCGTAAAGCAGATCACTCCGTCCAGATCAAAGATAATGGCTCTCTTTTCAAACTTCATACGTTTCCTCCTACACTCTTCCTTCTATGTCACTGTCATCGATTTTCCTAAGGAATGCCGCCACAACCTCACGGTAATGAATCGGATCGGAGGCGATGGACAGGGCATGGGCCGCCCCGGGGAAGAGGTGCAGCTCACTGTATCCCTTCGTCGCCTTTTGCATCCGCTCGCTGTGATCCGGGGTGATGAAATCATCGGCAGCTCCATGGATAAAGCAGATCGGCACCTGATTCTCAGCCAGGCTGTCAATCGGTCTGGCGGCTGTAAACGCATAGCCATACAGGACGCGGCATGCCAGAGATGCGGGATAGATCATCCAGGCGGGAAGATGCATTCCTTTAAGTCCCCCCTGCATGACAGGAACGATCTCTGCGAAGCCACAGTCATTCACCAGGAAACGGACATCCGGATGATTTTCCAGGGCTCGGATCTGGGTGGCCGATCCCAGAGACTCTCCATGCAGGCCCAGATAAATATCCTTCCCATATCGCTGATAGGTATCCGCAATCACCGCCATCAGATCCTTGCTCTCCGTCAGACTGTAGGTACAGATGGCGGGAGCATTCTCTCCATGGCCGCGGTCATCATAGATCACACAGTTATATCCCATCTCCAGGAACATGACCACATACTTCAAAGAAGCATTCCGGTTGACCGTGTAGCCATGCGTCAATATGACATAATGGTCCGACGGTTTCTCATTCGGATACAGCTGGGCATGGAGCGTATATCCGTCAAAGCTCTGGATCTCATAGCTCTTCGTCGGATAATTTTCCAGCGAACGAACCTTCAGGCCTTCCTTTCCCGGCTGCGTGTCAAAATCCCAGGACTGCTGCAGAGTATATCTGGCTCCGTGAACCGCGTAAGAGGCCAGATAGGCACTCAGAGCCGCAAAGGCAATGACAGCCAGTATCAATACTATTCCAACGATCTGCAAAATAACCACTCCTCCCTCAGGCAAACCGGGCATTTCCCCTCCGCCTTGCCACCTTCGCACAATACCCTTTGCACTATGCTCAAAGACTATGATACAATATTCCTTTTCTGTTCCAGTTCTTCCGTATCTTCTCCGGGATCTTAGGGTAAGCAAGAAGTTGACAGTTGGGTGTGCTGGTCTCCCAGAAACCATCCACATCGGTACGTTCCTCCAGATGAAAGAGGATCCCATGCAGCAAAGCTCCATGGGTGACCACCAGGATGTCCCCGCCGGCTTCTTCGCCGTACTCCCTGAGGTCCGTCAGGAAATCTGCCGTCCGGTCCAGTACTTCATAAAAAGACTCCCCTCCCGCCGGGGGAATAAACTCCGTCGGTTTCCCCAGGAACGCCCGCATATTATTCATGACCTCAGCACTGTCACCGGGGTGATAGTACTTCTCCCCCTCCAGACTCCCGAAGGCCATCTCCCGGAGTCTCTCATCGATAATGCACTCCTCCCGGGACCGGCCCGAGGCCAGCATGGCCGTCTCCAACGCTCTCTTCAGAGGACTCACATAGACACGCCGAAGATCCAGCTGCCGTTTTTTTATCTCCTCATGCAGTGCCAGGGCCTGCCGCCGCCCATTTTCATTCAGAGGAATATCGTGCTCCCCCTGAAGCCGGCGTTCCACATTCCACTGTGTTTCTCCATGACGCACAAAATAAAAAGCCATAGGTTTGTTTTCTCTTTTCCATTCCCTACAGTAATATCACGGAATGCCTCATGTACGCACTCCGGCTACCCTACAGGTACAGTCTACACGATAGAAAAGAGAAAAGCAATACCTATGGCCGAGAGATCCAGGTCAGTCATCTGTCACAGGCAGGATGCAAGCAACACGAGTCCTTCCTGCACCTGGCATCTTGTTAAAGCAGCCAAATGGACTTTTATCAGGCTATGGTACCTGCGGTGGCCTCACTCTGAGGCATGACCGATAATTCACGATATGTGTACATGATTACGACGGTGGACAGAATGAATGTCAGGAAATCCGCTGCCGGCATGGAGTACATCACTCCCTTCAGCGCAAAGAGCAGAGGCAGCAGGATCGGCAGAGCCACACCGAAGATCACTTCCCGTACCATGGAAAGGGCCGTGGAGGCAAACGCCTTACCCAGAGACTGCAGATAGATGAAGGTTCCCTTATTGACCGTTGCCAGGGGCATCAGGCACAGATAGGTGCGGAAACACTGGATAGCAAAACTGGTGTAATATTCGCTCTCATTGGCAGCGCCAAACAGGGAAATCAGACCATGAGGGAAGACTTCCACGATAATCCAGGCCACAGCCCCCACCACAAATTCCGCAATCAAGAGCCGGGTAAACAGACTTTTGGCCCGGTCTTTGCGGCCGGCTCCGATGTTATATCCCACCACCGGAATACATCCGGCGGACATCCCGACCGCGATGGAGATGACGATCTGGAAGAATTTCATCACGATTCCCAAAACCGCCATGGGAATCTGGGCATATTGCTCCTGGCCGAATACCGCATCCATCGCGCCGTATTTCATGACCATGTTCTGCACCGCCATCATGGAAGCCACCAGCGAAATCTGAGAGAGGAAACTGCACATCCCCAGGGGCAGGAACTGACGGTCTACCCCAAGAGACAGCCGGAAACTGTCCCTGGACAAACGGACTGCCTTCATATGATACAGATACCAGACAGCCAGAACCGCCGTGATCACCTGGCCGGCTACCGTAGCCACGGCCGCTCCCATCATGCCCCAACGGAAGACAAAGATGAACAGAGGATCCAGAATTACGTTGGCGACACACCCTGCCAGGGTAGAAGCCATGGCAAATTTAGGACTTCCATCGGAACGAATCACAGGATTCATTGCCTGTCCGAACATGTAAAAAGGAATTCCCAGGGTGATATAGAAGAAATATTCCTTCGCCTGCGCAAAAGTCTCCTCATTCACCTTTCCTCCAAAGACGGTCAGGATTCCCTCGGAACAGATCAGATAAAAAGCCGTCAGTAACAGACTGACAAGAATCGTTAAAACTACCGCATTTCCGACACTGCGGTGCGCCTGTTCTGAGTCCTTGGCCCCCAGGCAGATACTCACATAGGCACAGCAGCCATCCCCGATCATAACAGCCACCGCCAGACCCGCCACCGTCAAAGGAAATACCACGGTATTCGCCGCGTTACCATAAGATCCCAGATAGGACGCGTTGGCTATAAAGATCTGATCTACGATATTGTAGAGGGCTGCCACCAACAGTGAAATGATGCACGGAACCGAGTATTTGCGCATCAGCACGCCCACCGGTTCCCTTACCAGAAATTCCTGCGATCCTTTTTCCATTTTCTTTCACACTCCTGTTTTAAGATAAAAAATGTAACGGATCAAGCGCTGTTCTTATCCGTATTATTACGAAAAGAAAAAGAGCGCAAGTCCGTACTATCCGGACTTACGCTCTCGCTGCTCGACAATAAATATTTTATCTTTGTGTCCGCCAAAAATCAATCCTCCTGTTTTTTGATTTTTGGCAAATATATAGGATGATCTCCGGCCTTATGTCCTTGTATCACGAAAAGATTGTCAGGCCCAGGGATTGAAATCGATGATCTCGTCCCACTTACCCTTGCCTATACCGGTATAGCGGTTCACACTGTAGTAATTGGCTTCGGTCCAGTCATCCTCCCCAGAGCTGTAACACAGGCTGACGTAAACATATTTTTCGTCATAGCTGAACTCATCCATTTCCAGGGTGTCAGGCGCCTCTCCATCTTCATAGAGATCCACATAGTAGGCCCAGACCATATCCCGGATCTCTTCCGGATCGTAGTACATATCATCCGGAGAACTGGTATCCTCAGTCTCGGAATCTCCCTCCCAGGATTTCAGGAAAGCGACATTAGCCTTCTCGTATTTATTCAGGATCTCTGCGGCATCAAACTTCGCGGGTTTGATCTTCCCCTTGTACCAGCTGCAGTTATCAAAATAGGTCTGGAGTTCTTCGTTTTTAAACAGTCGTCCATGGCGGGCGTAGATCTCATTTTTTGCCAGCCAGATTGTCTTCGTACTCAGATTGCAAACATCATCGAAGGTCAGATACTCCTTGTCACTGTCCGGCAGAATATAATCCTTGGAAGAAGCCTTTTTCCCCAGAGAATTTTCCCACTTGCGGATAAAAGAGATGTTCTTACTCTCATATTTGTTAAACACCTGGGAGTCAAATTTCTCCGGTTTGATCCGCCCGTCATACCAGCTGCAACTGTCGAAATAGGCCTGCAGGTCCTTGTCCTTGAACAGCCTTCCCCGGCGGGCATAGATCTCATTCCGGGCGATGCGAAGGCTGCGGGCACTGAGCCCCTCCAGATCCGCTTCCTTCAGATAGCGGCTGTCACTGTTGGCAAAGATATATTCACTGAACTCCAGTTCCTGCGTCTTTGCATTCTCGCACTGTTTGATGAGAGACACATTGGCCTTCTCGTATACATTCAACAGGCCGGCCTCGTCAAATTTATCCGGCGAGAAACGCCCGTTATACCAGGATCTGGCATTAAAATACTCCTGCAGATCCTTATCCTTGAACTTTCTTCCCCGGCGGGCATAGATCTCATTTCTCGCCACCCGCAGCTCCGCCGCCGTCAGGTCCTTCAGATCCTCCTCTTCCAGATACTCGATATCACTGTTGGGAAGAATGTACCCGGAGCGCCCGGGTTTTACCGTCGTCGCCTTCAGGCTGGGGCCTACCGCCGCCTGCACGCTGCACGAGATTATAGTGGCAAATATGAGAAGCACCGGAATAATGATATTTACACTGGCATAACCATGTTTTTTTCTTATCCCTGATATGTTCTTCAAGCAATATCCCTCCTTATACTTTAAGTTCTCAACCGGCTCTCCATTACAGATCCGACAGCATTTAATAATAGTAGTTCTGTCCTAAAACTCCTATTATTAACGGCGACCTTCTTTTGGCCGCCGTTAATAAGCAGTACATCAGGCTCCGGTCCAACGGTCGCCGAACAGCCAGCTTAAAAAGGATTTTTTCTTCTTTTTAGAGGCTGGTTCTGATGCCGGTGTTTCTTTCTTCCCTTCCGGTGTTTTCTGCTCCGGTTTTTCTTCGGATTTTTCCGGAGTGACCTTCGTCGGTTCCGGTTCTGGTTTCTCCAGGGACTCTTGGGCCGGTTCTGATTCCGGTACTTCCTGCGATTCCTGCGCCGGTTCCGGATTTTCCTGCTGCTCCGTCACCGTGTTCTCCTGAGATTCTTGTATTTCCTGAGGCTTTGTTTCTACCGTTTCCGGCTGCTCTTCCGTCACTGCCTCACGAACCGGTTCTTCATCGGGAGCCAGATCCTCTTCAATCGCTTCACTCACCTCAGCCGGAGCACGCATTTCTTCGCTGATGGATTTATCCAGTGACTCCAGGATTTCTTCCGGGTTCTCCGGTTCCGCAGGTTCCTGTGCCGGCTCCGGTTCTTCCGTTTTTTCCGGTTCTTCTGCCGCCGGATCTTCCACCTTCGGAACTTCTGTTTCCACCGGAGCTTCTACGGCCGTTTCTGTTTCCGCCGGTGCTTCTGCTGCCGGAGCTTCTACTGCCGCTTCTGCTTCCGCCGGTGCTTCTACGGCCGACGATTCTATCACTGGTTCTTCCAGATCCGGAGCTTCTGCTACCGCCGGTTCTTCTATCACCGGTTCAGCCTTTTCTTCTACCTCTGGTTCTTCCACCACCGGCGTTTCTGCTTCCACCGGTTCGGCCCTTTCCTCTGTCACCGGAACCGGAATTTCTTCCGTGGGTTCCGGTTCTTCCTCCTGCGATTCTCCTTCCCAGGTCACCTTCCGCTGGCTGAAGTACCAGTAGAGAGCTTCCTGGCTGGAGGTTCCGGCTCCGCCTTCTTCGCGGATATAGGTGCCGTCGCTTTGCATCACGCGGCCTTTTTCTTTATCAGCCCGGAAAGCCGCCAGTACCTGTTTGAGCTGCTCTTTTGTCTCCGGGGTTACGGCCTCGATGAAGGCTTCCACGCGGCGGTCTGTATTGCGGTTGAGCAGATCGCCGGATCCGATGAACAGGCGCTCGTCGTCCCCTTCGCCGAACTGGAAGATCCGGGAGTGTTCCAGCCACCGGCCCACGACGCTTCGCACGGTGATATTTTCGGTCTCACCGGGAATGCCGGGGCGTAGGCAGCAGATGCCGCGGACAAAGAGCTCCACTTTTACCCCTGCCTTGGAGCACTCGATCAGTTTCTTCATCACTTCCCGGTTGTTGATCGAGTTCACTTTTATGCATACAAATCCATCCGGACCTTTTTCCTTTTCCCGGTCCAGCAGTTCCAGCAGCCGGGGCTTGTAACCCAGCGGCGCAATCCAGAGTTTTTTCCCGGCCGGCGGGAAGGCTCCCTGAATCAGGGCCTGGAAGGCCGCTTCCGCATCCGCGGCCGCCTGAGGGTCGGAGGTGAAGAGGGCCAGGTCGGTGTACTGCTCTCCGGTCACTTCATTGTAATTGCCGGTTCCTACCTGGGTGATGTAGGACAGGTTGCCTTCTTTCTGACGGGTAATCACACACAGTTTGCTGTGTACTTTCTGCTCCGGTAATCCGTAGATAACACGGCAGCCGGCATCTTCCAGCATCTCCGAGTAGTCGATGTTATTCTGTTCATCAAATCTGGCCCGAAGTTCCAGCAGACAGAGTACATCTTTTCCCTGATCCGCCGCATAGGCCAGGGCCGCGGCAATCTTACTGCTGGCCGCCAGACGGTACAAGGTGATTTTGATGGAAAGTACGTCCGGATCATCGGCCGCCTCATACAGAATATCCACCACCGGCATCATGCTCTGGAAGGGCAGGCTTAACAGCATATCGTGTTTCTGTATATAAGAGAAATACTCTCCCTTCTTCAGGCCGATCTCCCGGGCAGGTTTTCTGGGCTCATAGGTAAATCCCGGTGCCTGTGCGATCGACGAGCGGAAGGAAAGGTCAAAGGGAACGACGGTGTCAAAAACACTCTCCTCCGTGATTCCCAGCTGTTTCAGCAGCCAGGCCCGGGTGGACGCCTGCAGCTTCCCGTTGATCTGAAGACGTACGGGCAGTTCTCTCTTCCGCTTTTTGAGCATGTTCTCCATCTTGTGCCGAAAATCATCATCTTCAATTATCCCCCGGTTCTGCTCGATGAATACGTCAGCGTTCCGGGTCACTTTTACAATCGCCTTATCCCGTATCTCTTCTTTTTTCAGCAAAAGAGGAAGGAAATGGCGCACCAGCTGAACGGTTATGATGATTTTCTGCCTTCCCTCCAGCTCAAAGGACATGTATCTGGGCAGGCGGTGCAGCGGAACGACGGCATACCGGGTATCGGTTCCCCGTCCCAGGGTCGCCAGGATATAGGACTCCCCGTCCCAGAGGAAGGGCAGAGGCTGACCGGCCCGGATAATCTGAGGCACCAGAACTTCTCTCAGATCTCCGAACAGTTTCTTGCTCATCAGTTCATCGATCTTGGAAATCTTCCGGAAGTCCAGGATATCCACCCCGTTCACCTTCAGTTCGTCTCTGAGCACTTTCCACACAGTCTCCGCGAATGCCTGCTGCTCTGCTGTTTTCATCAGCACCTGACGGATCTGCTCACTCGGGCGCCATCCGGACAGAGCGTCCACTTCATCCGGCATCAGCTTGGCCCGATGGGTCAGGATTCCCACGCGCACACGGAAGAATTCATCCAGGTTCGACTGATAGATCCCCAGAAATTTCAGCCGTTCCAGCAGCGGCACGGAATGGTCGGCCGCCTCCTGCAGAACTCTCAGGTTGAATTCCAGCCAGCTGAGTTCCCGGTTTACGAAGCAGCCCTCGGCCGGCAGAGCCTGTATCTCTTTGGACTTGGGTGTCTCGCTCTTTTTCAAGGCCTTCTCTTTGGCAGAATCCGATTTCTTCTCACTTTTCCCTTTAGTATCACTATTCTTTTTCTTTAAATCTTTCGCTTTTATGTCCATGCGTCCCTTCCATTATCTGCCGCAGGACGTACCGGTTTTCCGATACGTCCCGCCTGTTCTTACTGTTTTTCAGACTAATCCCCGCTCCAGCTGTTCTTCGCAGGCGCGCTCCAGGGCGTCCACGATGATCTCCAGGGTGCGGATCCGTGCATATTTCTTATCATTGGATTCGATGATAAACCAGGGAGCGTTCTCCGTGCTGGTTTTCTCCAGCATCTCATCCACAGCCACTTCATACTGAGGCCATTTGTCTCTGTTCCGCCAGTCTTCCTCGGTAATTTTCCACTGCTTCTCCGGTGTATTCTGCCGATCGGTAAAACGGGCCAGCTGCGTTTCCGGGTCGATGTGAATCCAGAATTTAAGAACCACGGCACCCCAGTCGGTCAGCTGTCTTTCAAATTCATTGATCTCATTATAGGCCCTCTTCCAGTCATTTTCTGTGCAGAAGCCTTCCAGCCGTTCTACCATCACGCGGCCGTACCAGGTGCGGTCAAAGATCGCTACGTGGCCGGTTCGCGGAAGTCTTATCCAGAATCTCCACAGGTACTGCCGTGCCAGTTCATGGGGCAGCGGGGAGGCAATGGGCATCACATCGAATCCTCTCGGATCCAGCGGATAGGCAACCCGGCGGATATTTCCTCCCTTACCGGCGGCATCCCAGCCTTCATAGCAGAGAATGACAGGAATCTTCTTCCGGTAAATAATATTATGCAGCTCGCTCAGCCGTTTCTGGAGTTTTTTCAGCTGTTTTTTGTACTCCTCATCTTCTATCGTCGGAGACAGATCCACTTCCGCAAGCTTCGGCATGGACAGAAGCGGGAAGTCCTCCTCGAAAGGCTCTCCGTTATATTTGCCTTCCTCCAGCGCCTTGTCGATCTTCTTTACCAGCAGCTTCAGAGAATCCCGGACCGACATCTTGCGGCGGCTTCCATCCATGATATGCCATTTGGCCGCCTCTTCCGTCTTCTCCATAAACTGGTTATAGGTTTCCAGGAATTTATCATACTCTCTGTGCTGCCACAGGTCATCCTCGGTCACCCGCCACTCCGTCGCTGGGTCTTCCCGCAGGGCGGAAATTCTTCGGAACTGCTCCTCCTTACTGATATGAACAAATATCTTCAGCACCAGATATCCGGCATCCCGCAGCTGCCGTTCAAACTCGTTGACACTGCGGATCCGTGCCTTGTACTGGTCCTTGGTTATATCTCTGCGAAGGTATTTCCGGACCGCCCCCTCCATCCAGCCGGAGTCCATAAACATGATCTTACCATTCTCCGGAATCGATTTGGCATATTGATACAGGAACGGATATCGTTCCTCCTTCTCCGGAAGCACCACCGGTGATACCACATTATAGAAACGAGGATCAATCTCACTGATCCATTCATTGATCAGGCTTCCTTTGCCGGCGGCGGCCCAACCTTCCACCAATACCAGCACCGGCAGTTTTGCATCCCGGATCAGCTGCTGCTGCATTTTCAGGCGTTCTTTCAGTTCTTTAATCTCCGCTTTCAGTGCATCCTTGTCCTCCGACTTCGGTTTTTCAAAATTTTTTAACATTCCTTGTCCTCCCTCCCATTATTCATATATTCGCACAGTATGCCCATCTTATTTCTGATATCTCTATCATATCGAATTTGTTGCAAAAATCAATAGAATAATGAAGTTTTTGCGAATCTGCACGGTTCTATAAAAGATGATAATATATTTTCTTGACTTTTTCCCTTACTGCCGATATCGTTATAAGACACTGTCAATAATATAGAAATAAGAAAGGAAATTATCATGACGAACCATTCGGATCTGATACAAATCATGGATTTTGCCGCTGAGATCGGTGAGCGTGTCCTGATATCCGGAGGGGAAATCTGGCGTACTTCCGAAGTCCTCGGGCAGGTATTTCATGCCTATGATATCGACGATGCCCAGTTTTTTATCCTCCCCCACACACTGATGATTACGGTAAAACCGGAAGGAGAAGAGACGATTGTCCGACACCGGTCGGTGGGTGACCTCCATCCCAATATGGAACAGCTGTCGATGCTGAACCGACTGGTCTGGGATATCCGGGACAATTCCATCGCACCAAACGAACTCCTGAACCGCCTCCACGCCATTCCCTCCCGCCCGGTATATCCCCGTCCGGTTGTCATCAGCGGCATGGCGCTGGCTCTGTCCTCCCTTACCTTTTTCTTCGGAACCGGTCTTACGGGAACGCTTCTTGTCATCATCAGTATTTTCATCGCCATGGGATGTGAGATGTATCTGGATGAAATCATTCCCATGAATCGTTTTCTTCTCTGCAGCCTTGCAGCTTTCCTGTCGGGCTGTGTACTGATGGGCGCTTTCCGTATGGGAATCTATACCAGACCCTATCTGTTGATGGTTGTCACATCCATCGGACTGATCCCCGGACTTCCTCTGATCAATGCCTGCCGTGAACTTCTCAATGGCCGGGCCATGAGCGGAGCCATCCAGTTCCTGACTGCTTTCGTAGAAACATTTGCCGTTGTATGCGGTTTCTATCTGGCCGCTGCCCTGTTTGGAGGTGCCCTGTAATGCATATTCTGATGGAATTCATATTTTCTTTTACATGTACGGTCGGATTCGGTATCGTCTTCGGCATCCGTAAGCAGGAATTATACATCGCCGGCATTGCAGGACTGGTCACCCGTGCCGTACTGATTCTCTGCGAATCCATGGAGCTGAACCGCCTGGCTTACACATTGATCGCTGCCCTGATCGGAACGTTTTTTGCTGAAATTGTGGGACGTCGCCGGAAAGAATCCATTGCCAAATATATGTACCCGACTCTGGTAATGCTGATCCCCGGAGACATTCTTTATAACTTTATTGTCGCCATGGTAACCGTCGACCAGGCAGCCGCTTCCGCCAACATGCTTCTGCTCGGAGAAGCTCTCTTCGGAATCGCTGTCGGATGCATGATCGGGCCGGTACCCTTCCGGGTCATTTCCAGAAAAATACACTAAAAACGTGGGACACACGGAGGCAGATACCACTCCGTTGTCCCACTTTCCTTTTTGAAATATTTTCGCGGCATTTTTCCATTGACTCTTCTGTGCCCACGGCATACCATAAACTATATACTACATATAAAAAGGTTAAAGAGAGAAAAATCACTTAAGAGAGGAAGATTCATTATGTCCCATACATTATCGCCGGAGAAGGCAGTCTATGCCTTAGTTGCCTACGGCATCTCCCATGAATTAATATCACCGGAAGACCGGTATTATATTTCCAATCTGCTTTTTGACGCCATGCATCTCACACCGGAAGAGGATCTCCTCCTTCCGGAGGTTCTTCCTCCCCTGGAAGAGATCCTTCAGGTACTTCTGGATGACGCCGTTTCCCGCGGAGTAATCGACGATGGCATCGCCAGCCGGGATCTCTTCGACACACGGCTCATGGGGCTGCTGACCCCCCGGCCTGCGGAAGTCATCCGCACCTTCCTGGAAAAATGCCGGCGGGATCCGAAGGAAGCCACGGACTATTTCTACCATCTGTGCATAAACTCCGATTATATCCGCAGCTATCGTATCTGCAAGGATATGAAATGGAAAGCTTCCACCAGATACGGTGAGCTGGACATCA
>CAMOYN010000016.1 GCA_946630035.1 uncultured Lachnospiraceae bacterium | reverse complement strand
GGAGACAGGGGACAGACCCCTGTCTCCCTTAAATTTCTCCTTTACATCCGGCTCATGGGGTGTTATCATTTACGCAGCGATATTTTATTCAGAGAATAACGAGGTGAGTCTCTATGAGAAATGGTGTTTTTGCATTAATTCGTCCAAAGAACGAACACAGCATGAATTTTGTGGAAGGATGCCCGGAGCGCGCCGCCCTGATGCATGAAGTGGAGAAACAGGCTGCTCAGACAGTGGATATTCCGGTTATTATCGGCGGGAAAGAAATCTTTACCGATGTCACTGTGGATGTAGTGGAGCCGCAGCGCAAAAGGAATGTCATCGCCCGGGTGCATCTGGCCGGAGAGAAGGAGCTGAAAGAAGCCATAGAAGCCTCCCAGGCAGTGGCAAAAGAATGGATGAATATGCCCTGGGAAGACCGGGCGGCTGTGTTTATGAAGGCGGCTGACCTGCTGGCAGGTCATTACCGCTTCCAGGTGGAAGCCGCTACCATGCTGGGACAGAGCAAAAACATGTGGGAAGCAGAGATTGATATCTGCGAACTGTGTGATTTTCTGCGCTTCAATGCGTATTTTCTGCAGGAAATCTATAAACAGCAGCCAGGGATTACGCCGGGAGCAGTAAACCGCATCGAATACCGCCCTCTGGAAGGCTTTGTGGCGGCACTGACTCCGTTCAATTTTACTTCCATCGGCGGAAATCTCCCCTGTGCACCTGCACAGGCAGGAAATGTTGTCGTCTGGAAACCGTCAACAACCGCATCCCTGTCCAACTATTATTTCATGAAAATACTGCTGGAAGCGGGACTTCCGGCAGGTGTAATCAATTTTGTTCCATCCAAAGGATCCGATTTTTCCAAATATGTGATCACCGATCCACGGATGGCAGGCTTTCATTTTACCGGTTCCACGGAAGTCTTCAATCTGGTCTGGAAAGAAGTCGGCAGTCATATTGAACGATATCATACGTATCCCCGGCTGGTAGGGGAAACCGGAGGAAAAGATTTCATTTTCGCGGATCCCTCTGCCGACATAGATGCATTGGTATCCGGTATGATCCGGGCTGCCTTCAGCTATGCGGGAGAAAAATGCTCTGCCGCAGCGAGAGCCTATATCCCGGTTTCCCTGTGGAAAGCGGTCAGAGAAAAACTTCACACAGCCATGGAAGATATCTATGCCGGTGATATCCGGGATCCCCGGGCATTCTGCAATGCAGTGATCGATGACCGAGCTTTTGCAAGAGTAAAGAAGTATATTGATCAGGCCCGGGAAGACAATGATGCAGAAATCCTTGAAGGCGGAAAAACGGATGACTCCGTGGGATATTTTGTACAGCCTACGATCATTCTGGCAATGAATCCTCATTATCGTACCATGGTGGAAGAAATATTCGGTCCGGTTCTGACAATCTGGGTCTATGAAGATGAGAAACAGGATGAGGCGCTGGAATTGTGTGATACCAGTACCAGGTACGGTCTGACCGGCGCAGTCTATGCCCGGGATCGAAGCGCCGTGCTGAAGATTTCCCGCGCTCTGGTGAATGCTGCCGGGAATTTCTATGTAAATGAAAAGCCCACCGGCGCCGTCGTCGGTCAGCAGCCTTTCGGCGGTTCGAGAGCTTCCGGAACCAATGACAAAGCCGGTTCCGCCACCAATATGATGCGGTGGGTCAGCCAAAGAGCGGTGAAAGAAGTACTGGTTCCGGAACGAGAAATCCTGCTCCCTCATATGATATAATCTATATACCACCACAAAAAGAAAGGAGCATGTACTATGAAACTCAGTGCAAGAAACCAGTTGAAAGGAACCATTATTTCTATTCAGGAAGGTGCCGTGAATGGCATCGTAAAGCTCGATATCGGCGGTGGTAATGTAATCAGCTCCACCATTTCCATGAGTGCGATTCAGGAGCTCGGTCTGGAGCCGGGAAAAACCGCTTATGCCGTGATCAAGGCTACTTCCGTCATGATTGGTGTGGATGAGTAAAACACGAACTGCAGAAGGAGACAGAGGTCCGTCCCCTGTCTCCTTCTTTAATTAATATCCAAAACTCACAATTTCCCAGTCGCCGTCCTCACTGCGGGCCAGCCACCACTGGTAATCCGTGTACTCTTTATCCGGCTCCCAGGCACCCTCGACCTTGGCCGCCGTGTGGAAATCCATAAGAAACTCCGCGGCCTGTGTGTATTCTGTGCCCTCCGCCAGGGAGTTCAGCCAGGTCAGGTTCTCCTCATTACCGGCATCGTCGCCTGCATATCGGATGGCATGCAGCTCACAGCCGGCCCAGGACGCAAATTGGCATTCAATAGCAAGCACCGCGTCCTGCAGTTCCTCCTCGGTATAGAGCTTAGAACCGCCAAGATCCCTGGTCACCTCCGGTGCCTCCTGACCTGCCAGATACTCTTCCAGTGTCATGCCGGGATGGGACATGATCCTCTGGGCAATCTCCACATTGTCCACATAACGGATATGCCAGGGTTCATACCGGTAACCGGTGATGTGCTCCTCCCCCTCCAGATAACGTAAAATGAAGCCATAGTCCGCCAATTTGGCATGAATCGCATCCCAGATGCCTTTGTACTCTTCTTTCTCCATGTCTTCATTATAATAGACATCGGTAAAGCTGCCGTCCTCGTTTTTGATCTTGAAGTACAGATCGAGGGCCAGACCGGTGTGATGCTCGGAATAACCAGGTTTCGCGACCGTTTTCGCCGCATAGTCCGCGCCGTATTTCTCTGTAAAACGATCCATGATCTCCTGCTGCGCCTCGACACTGCGCCGTGCCGAATCCAGTTCCAGGTAAATACCGTCGTTTTCTGCCAGATCATAGGCCATCTTCAGATAGGCCAGATACGCACGGCTCTCTACTTCTACGTCATCTCCCTGAGAATTGGTGATGTGCACCGTATCCAGCTGGTCCTCCCAGTACTCCGGCAACGCATGCGTCTTATTTACCAGTGCCAGATAGTCCAGATTCCCGTCCGAGCCACGTTCCGCATGAATCCGGTCCATGATCGCATCACAGTCGACACCCGGCACCGTCGTCACCATCAGATACGCATCCTCGCCGACCGTAAGAAGACAGGTGCCCTCTCCCTCGCCCGAAGTATAGTATAATGCACCGTCCACTTCCCGGCAGTCCCCGAAAGCCGCCGCTTCCTCGCAGTATTCCTCATACACCGGCTTCTCCAGAGTGATTCCCATAGCCGTAGAAGACTTGTCCTCGCTGTAATCACCGTCATACAGGTAAAATGCACCCGCCGCGAACTCTACCGACCAGCCGTCGTGAAGATCGACCGTCACGTCAATGCATCTGCCGCTCTGATCCAGGTGAGCCGCCGCCACCTGACGGCCTGTACCATTTTCCGTTTCCTTTGCGGCCCCGGAGGCTTCCAGCCCCGTATTCAATGTAAACATCATGCTGACAGCCAATAACAAACAAATTCTACTTTTCATTCTGTTCCCTCCTTTGCCACAATTATAACATATTGACCCTCCCCTGTCTCCCTCTTTATTCCCCCACGGCATCCATTCATAACAGATTCATTATTGATGATTACCGCCGTATCCGCTAAGATATATCCGTAAATGCTGCTTACGGTGGCGGAATGGAGACAAATGCCATGGAAATAGTTACTTTGCTGATTCGTCAGAATATCATCATGTTTTTATACCTTATGATTGGATACCTGCTTTTCCGCAATAAACTGCTGACCTCGGCCGGCAGCGGCGAACTGGGGAAAATTCTCCTCTATGTCATCATGCCGGTGGCGATCGTAAAATCCTACATTCAGACCTATTCCACCGAAATGCTGGTGGGATTTCTGATCTCCTTTGCCGCTGCTGCGGCGGCACTGATTCTTGCCATGATCATCAGTACGCTGATTTTTAGCCGCCGGAATGATGCGGTACGCCAGTTCGGAGCCGCCTTCTCCAATGCAGGATTTATCGGTATTCCGCTGGTTCAGATGACTCTGGGCGACGGCGCCGTATTCTACGTGGCATCCTTCGTTGCCATCCTCAATCTCCTGCAGTGGACCTACGGCGTCCTGATCATGACCAAAGATCAAAGCGCCATCAGCCTGAAAAAACTCCGGACCAACCCGATCCTGATCGCTTTTCTGATCGGTATGTGCCTTTTCTTCCTTCCCGTTGAACTGCCGGCCGCCCTCGCCGGGATGGTTTCCACGATCGCTTCCATGAACGGCCCCCTCGCCATGATTGTCCTGGGCGCCTATCTGGCTCAGGTGCCGCTGATCGAACTGGTAAAGGATCCCGATACCTACCTCTGCACAGCCGTCCGTCTCCTGATTATCCCGGTTCTCACGATGTTGCTGCTCTGTCTGCTGCCGGGAAAATATCAGATGATACGGATGGCCGTTCTCCTGGCTGCCTCGGCTCCCGTAGGATCCAATGTGGCCATCTTCGCCCAGATCTACGGCGCCAATTACCGCAATGCCGTAAAAGATGTATGCCTGAGCACACTTTGCAGCATCATCACCATGCCATTGATCCTGGCGGCAGCCAATCTGCTCTGGACACCGTAAAAAAGAGGGGCGTGTGAAAAAACTTTCGTTTTTCCACACGCCCTTTCAGGTTGGAGACAGGGGTCTGTCCCCTGTCTCTTCGCTGTCTCTTCCGCCGGGAATCCGTATGCTGATATTGCTGAACTCCGCACGGCAGTCTGCGAAAACACCGATATGAGCTCCATTAATAGAGTGACTGATCCGGGAACTCAGCGCTTTCCGGTCATCTACATATAGAACTACGATCTCATTTTCGCATACCATTGTAACATGATGGACACTGTCCGCAGAAAAGTCCAGCCTCGTGTACACAGCCGGGTCAGTTCTCGTCAGTTCGTCGATGGTATACCCTTCATAGTGAAGAACGCCCCTTTCCGCATCCAGGCACAGAGCAGTATAATCTTCTTCCTCGCTGTCTCCGAAGACAAATCCGGCACATCCGTCTTCCTCCAGTGTCACATCACATTCCAGGGTCATCGTGGGATCACGGATCCCCATATCCGCAATAGCACAGGAATCTTCCTGGCCTGTCAATGCAATGGTATTTCCATAGATTCCGACAGTTCCTTCTATTCCCTCCGTGCTGAATGGCCTCTCCGCTGTAAAATACTCCGCAAATGACTCCGGAGCACACACTCCGAGTCTTCCATCCTCCAACTGCACCAGCTGATGATTAAGAACATTCCCAGCCCACTGATAGAAAGGTGAATCTATGGAAAGAGCTGCCCTTCCGAGCCATCCACAGAGATATCGTGTACCATTCAGTTCAGCGGTTTTGGCCGCATAGAAGACAAATCCGGTTCCATCCAAAACATTATCCGGCGGCGCCGTAAAGGGACCATTCAGGGACTCGCTCATCGCATAATACGTGACGCAGTCCCAGCTGTAGGTAAGATAGTACTTATCCCCCATCCGGAATAAGTCCGGACATTCCAGCATATACTGCTGCATAGGTGCGTAGAGCGGCCCCATAAATTCCCAGTGTTTCAGATCGTAAGAAGTATATCTCGCCACTACGCCGCCCAGGCTGTCATTCCGTGCTGCGATCAGCATCCAGTAGCACTTCTCTTCCTCTACCCAGAATACTTCCGGATCCCGGAAATCATCTTTGGAGTATCCCTCCGGGCTGTAAAATGTATCCTCTGGCAGTTTTGTCCAGGTCTCGCGGTCAGTACTGAATGCATGCATCACGCATTCCTTGCCCTTTCCGCCGTTCCCAGTGTCATTATGGCCGGTATAGAACAGGTGATAGAGGCCGTCCTGCCCCCGGAGCACGGATCCCGTCCCGATCGCCGGGTCCGGTTCCGACATGAGTCCATAATTCAGAGTCAGCCCCTCATCTTCATATTCGTACAGATTTTTAGTAGAATATTTATAGATCGGATGATATCCCTGCCCGTTGTGATCTGTATCGTACAGATAATATAGTTCCAGTGTACCATCTTCCGTCTCAAACGGCATAGTATCTCCCACGTAGGCGCCCTCCGGCGCCGGGTACAGATGATATTCCACCGGCTCGTACAAATCCTCCGCTACAGACGCATATGTATATTTACAGGCAAGAAGACATACTGCCGCAATCCCAAGCGCCCACATTCGGTTTCTCTTCATACAATTCCCTCCTCACGGAGAGGATTCACCGAAGCCGGTTCCTGGATCAGTTCATATTTTTCAATGTCCGCATATACGTAACCGTCCGCTGAGAAACTGATAGCACGCGCTTCAATGGGGGTATATAATACAAAAGACGCCGCATATTTCCCATCGTTAATGAACAATTCCATACTGTAGCGGTCCATTACGATCCGGATTTTCAGGTTTCCATCCCCGGAATAAACCGGGAATTCCCGTACGTTCACGATGTCATGAGGGAAGCCGCTTTGCGTGCGATCTACTTTCACCGTTCCCAGATTGGGGCGGAAGCGGATCATTGTATAGTGTTCTCCATCCTTTGCCAGGTAAATACGGAACCACTGATACATCTGGCCCGGATTGGCAGGCCGGATGGAAACCGTCATATCCAGATAGCGACCGCTGATTCCGTTCAGACTGATATCGCCATTGATCAGCAGATTCTGGTAGACTACACGGACTCCCCGGTATTTCTCCAGCTCCCTGACAGGTACCTGGTACAGATGGCCGTCCTTCACAGAAAGTTCTCTCGGAAGCGTCATCTGTCCCATAAATCCCAGTTTCTGATCTACGCAGGAGGATGTCTCCCAGTTCTGCATCCAGGCAATCATGATCCTCCTGCCATCCCCGGAAAGAAGAGTCTGCGGCGCGTAAAAATCCAGACCATAGTCAATCGCATGTACGTTCTCGCGGTTCAAATGATGCGCCATTCTGTCATAGGTACCGATCAGGCATACATTCGCATTCCCCGGATGAAACTCCAGACCGATGGCCGTCATTTCCTGCGGGCTGGTAAGCAGAACATCTTTCCCGTCCAGCGGAAAGAAGTCCGGACATTCCCACATTTTCCCATATTGATTATGGCAGGATGCAAGCGTACCTGCAAATGACCAGTGAAGCGCATCTCTGCTCTCATATAGCAAAATTGCGCCGCTTTTATCTGCAGTCCGGTTACCGATGACGGCATAGAAGGTGTCTCCCTCCCGCCAGATCTTCGGATCACGGAAATCATGAACACTGCCCCCTTCCGGGATCTGGTCCGCAGCGATCACAGGATTGCCTTCGTATTTTGTGTAGTCAACACCATCTCCGACAGCAATGCACTGTGTCTGAAAGCTCTCGATACGTCCGTTTCGGTTCCTGATATTTCTTACCCCGGTATACATAAGGAGATGCCTTCCGTCCGGCAGTTCTATTGCGCTTCCGGAAAAACATCCGGCGCTGTCATAATTCATGTCCGGTGCAAGAGCTGCGGGAAGGTGTTCCCATTCGATAAAATCCTTCGTTTTTACATGTCCCCAGTGCATCGGCCCCCACTTTACATCATAGGGGTGGTACTGAAAAAACAGGTGATACTCACCCTGATAGAAGGAGAATCCGTTCGGGTCATTGAGCCAGCCGACCCCCGCTGTCACATGAAATGCTGGTTGTTCTGCTTTCGTATGCGGAAGGTATTTCTGTTCGAATTTCCTTACCTTGTTGAGTTGTTTACTGACCATATAGATTCCTGCCATTTTTTAATACTTAAATTCCTGCAATCCTGTCCTTATGGTAAGAGCAGAATTGCAGGATCGCTTCAAAGAATCATTCTGTATGGCTTAATCCGGATGATTCCGGAAGCAGCACTTATTGGTTTGCAAGATAAGCATCCAGGTATTTCTGATGGATCGCCAGATACTCATCCAGACGATATGCAGCCAGGTCGGACTGCAGCTGATCCCAGTCAGCATCCGTAAAGCCGTCCATTACCCACGCGGACTTGGCCGTATTGATACGGGTGGTAATGTCTGCCTGCAGGTCGGAAACGGTCTTGGTATCCTCGGTATTCATCAGAACGTTCGGATACACATATTTGCCGTGCATATCCGGAGTATAGATATCCTTGATCCAGTCAAGACGATACTGCGCATCATCCGGAGTGGTAACATAGACGCCATAGTAACTGTCCAGGATGGCAAGAGGGCCGTTTACGCTCTCTGCTTCACGAACTTCTACCGGAGAAGCGCCTTCCAGCGGAGCATGCTTCAGCATAGGTTCACCCTTATCATTCTCACCCATTACGAAGATATCGAACTCATCATCTTCGCCATAGGTGCCCCAGTTGTTCTGAGGGGACTGCAGCGGATCATACATCTGATCCAGCCATGCGCAAACCAGCTCAGGATTCTTGGCAGCAGCAGTTACAACGCAGCGGCCGCGGTCAAAACCGGAGGTGAAGGAACCGTTCTGAGGAGTAATGTTGCGGACATCGGCAGTCAGAGCGGGCAGCGGAGCCCAGCCTTCCAGAGTAGCGATATTGGCAACGTCCCAGGAGAAGAGAACACCGTAACGGCCGGCTTTCCCCTTGGCAACATAGGTGGACCATTCCTGCGTAAAGGCTTCCGGATCGATCAGGCCTTCCGCATACAGCTGATGCAGCCAGGCAATTCCCTTCTTGAAACCTTCGGTATTGGCCACGCAGATGACTTTTCCTTCATCGGTAACCGCGATATGGCGGCCGCGGTCGGGATCGCCATATCCTTCACCGAAACCGTTGATCAGAATGGCCGGATCCTGGTCGCCGTCATTCATGATGCAGGACATCGGGATTACGTCGCCGTCAATATTAAAATGCTCTTTCAGGGAAGCAGCATTGTCCTTGAAAGCGAGCAGTACTGCCTCGAACTCATCTACGGTTGTGGGCATTTCCAGGCCCAAAAACTCCAGCCATGCAGTATTGATGAAGCTCATGTCGCCGACGGTCTGAATGGCAGTCTTATCATGACCCAGCTGCTCAATCCACGGAAGAGCCCAGATGTGACCATTCTCATCCGTGCACATCGTACGGTATTCCGGAGCCTGCTCAAATACAGCCTGCAGATTCGGCATGCAAGTATCGATATAGTCTTCCAGAGCAAGGATTACACCCTGCTTGCCGTACTTGAGAAGATCGGTGGAATTGAAGCCTGCATTGAACACAAAATCCGGAAGGCTCTTAAAGTTAGCCATCTCCAGTGCAATTTTATCTCCCCACTGGTCGCTCTGGATCGTTCTCCATTCAATGTGAACGTTGGTTTTCTCTTCCAGACGTTTGAAAATAGTGCGGTTGTTAGGTTCCGATTCCGTACCTGCCGGGAAATTTGTCAGGCCGGTCAGTACTTCCTGCTTTTCCAGCGGGAACTGGTAATCATCAGCATACACTGTCTTTACATTTCCGACAAAGAAGCTTCCTGCTGCCAGAACTGCGGTCAAAAGGATCGCACTGACCCTTTTCCATGTACATGCTTTCTTCATTTTTTCTTCCTTTCTTTTCTTTAAAAGAAAACGTGTGATTATAAACATACAACTGCGGATCCGCAGCTGCGATCAACCTTTAACAGCTCCTGCCATAATACCGTTGTCAAAGTATTTCTGGAAGAAGGGATACATCACCATCAGCGGAAGGCTTGAAATAATAATGGTGGCATACTTCAGAAGTTCCGCCAGCTGGGCACGTTCCGCCGTACTCTGCATATCGGACACCATACCAGGTTCCGGCTGGTTCTGAATCAGAATAGAACGAAGAACCAGCTGCAGAGGCTGCTTGGACGCGCTGTTCAGGTAAATCATGGCATCAAAGTAACTGTTCCACATACCAACGAACTGCCACATCGCAATCGTAGCGATAATGGGTGTGCAGACGGGAAGCAGTACTTTGAAGAAATAGGTCATCTCATTCGCACCATCCACTTCTGCTGCTTCCTGCAGATCCCCGGGGATCCCCATGTAGTAAGTACGCGCAATGATCATATTCCAGACGCTGAAAGCACCGGGAAGCAGGATCGCCCAGATCGTATCCAGCATGTTGAGGTTGGCAATCAGAAGGTAGGTAGGGATCAGGCCGCCCCCAAAGAACATCGTAATCACAAAAATGACGTTGAAAAATCCGCGCCCCTTGAAATCTGTTCTCGACATGGGATAGGCTGCCAGCAACGTAACAATGACAGACAGGAGCGTAAAGAGCACTGAATAAACCAATGCGTTCCTGAAACCGATCCAAATCTGGGCGTTCGACATAACCCGCTCATAGGCAGTCAGTGTCCACTTGCTGAAGTCGAAGGTCACGCCGCTGTTCTGCAGTGTAATCGGATCGATAAACGAAGCCAGGATAATATAAATGATAGGAAATACGATGGCTACGACAAACAGACCCAGAATGATATATCCCGCAATAAGAATCGCTTTATCGCCGGCAGAATGTCTGGCAAACTCACTTTTCTTTTTTGTTTTGCTCTCCATAATTCCGCCTCCTAAATTCCCTTGCCGTCATTCATCTTCTTCACCAGCTGGTTCATGGAGATAAGAAGTATGACATTAATCACTGTGTTAAAGAGACCAACCGCCGTTGAAAAACCATAGTCACCATCCAGAAGACCTTTTTTGTACACGTAAGTCGAAATGATCTCCGATGTATTCAGGTTGAGGTCTGTCTGCAGAGCATATGCTTTTTCAAAGCCGACTGACATGATATTGCCGACTGACATGATAAACTGAATCAGAACCGTGTCCTTGATTGCCGGCCATTCCACCGCTTTGATCTGCTGAATGATATTGGCGCCGTCGATCACCGCAGCTTCTTTCAGATCTTTACTGGCATTGGAAAGGGCTGCCGTATAGATGATAGATGCCCAGCCGGCTCCCTGCCAGATTCCGGATGCGATATATATGGTCCGGAATGCAGAAGGCATGGTCATGAAATTGAACTGAGTTCCCAGCAGGGAATTGACCATACCGGTCGGGGAAAGGAGGATACGGACAATACCGCAAAGTACGATGACGGAAATAAAGTTCGGCATGTAGAGAACCAGCTGAATCTTCTGTCTGGTTTTCGTATTGATAATCCGGTTCAGCAGGAAAGCCAGCAGGATTGGTGCGGGGAATCCCCACAGCAGGCCGAACACACTCAGCTTTAGGGTATTCACCAGATACCGTATGAAGTCCGGTGAATGCAGAAATCTCGTAAAATTCGCGAATCCGATCCATTCACTGCCAAGGATGCCCCGGATCGGATTATACTCCGTAAAGGCAATCGCTATACCACCCATCGGGATGTAACGGAAGATGATGGTAAGCAGGAAGGCAGGAAGCATGAATAATACATACAATTGCCAGTGCTGCCGGACATATACAAGGGTATTGTGAAATCTGTTTCCCTTCGCTTTCCCGGCAGCAGCTGATGCGCTTTTCATTAGATTCTTTCTCCTTTCAGAATTTGCAGCATGTTAATACGCTCCCTCCTCGTTACGTTTTCATATAGCCTCACCTCCCGAAGAGAGCGCACCCTCACCCCGAAAAATACCAGGAACTGACACGCTGCTCAGAAAACAATCCATTTAAGACACTGCTGCATTATATAAATAAGCTAACACTAAGTTGTGCATTTGTCAATATAAATTAATGCATTTGACACTTTTAGTAGTGCATTTGCTCAATATAATGCATGTATTCGCATCGCATCATTTCAAAAAATGCACAAAGCACACCATTCCGTATATATTTTTTCGTTCATTGACTTCCTACAGTATGAATGCTATAATTTTATTTACTTACTTATACTTAACATTTGACAACAAACTACCTTCCTTTTATATAATATGGGGTTTTGAATGAAAAAAAAGAAAGCTACCATTCAGGATATTGCAAATGCACTCGGGATCTCACGGAACACTGTTTCAAAAGCCCTGAATAACGCAGACGGAATTGCCGATTCAACAAAGGAAAAAATACTGCAGAAAGCCGTCGAGATGGATTATAAGACTTTTTCTTATGTCCGCACTCTCGGCCAGGAAGCGGTGGCGCAGTCTGTCAGAAATGGTCTTTCGGAAACTCCGGCTTATCACGGCCAGATCGCTCTGCTGACTTCCATGTTTCTTGGCCAGTCGCATTTTTCTTTTCCCATGCTGGATAAGTTCCAGAATGAACTTGCCCAGTTGGGGTACACGCTCAATACACACCGTGTCACGAAAGATGATTTACGCCTCCTGCGCCTGCCAGCCACATTTATTCCGGAGCTTTACACCGGCATTATCTGCTTTGAAATGTTCGATCCGGCGTATGGAGAGATGCTCTGCTCATTGGACATTCCGATCTTATTTGTTGACGGCCCCTGCAAAAAAGACGGGTTTTCACTCCCTGCCGATCAGCTGTATATGAATAATACCGACTGCATCGTTCGTTTTGTAAGCAACATGCTGAACAACGGATACCGCAGCATCGGCTGGGTCGGCGATTATCTGCACTGTCAGTCGTTTTACGAGCGGTATACGGCATTCCGCACGGCAATGATGCTGACAGACGTTCCGGTAAATGAACACTTTATTATCCGTACCATCGGACTGGAAAACACCTCAGCGGGTCTGGCGTCTTTAACAGAGTATCCTGAGATATTTATCTGCGCCAATGATTTTATTGCCGTGGACGTGATGCAGGTCCTCTCAGCAAAAGGCCTTGTTGTTCCCAGAGATATCATGATATGCGGTTTTGATGACAGCCCGGAGTCTTCCATTGTTTATCCGAGCCTTACCACGATTCACATACATACACAGGTCATGGCTTATGAAGCCGCACACCTCCTGATTTCCAGAATCCGGGAACCTTCTCTGGACTATCGGGCCATTTATACGGAAACGGATCTGGTGATACGGGAATCTACGAATTTGAAAGGATAACACAGCGCATGAAGTTTTTTTCCTATGACAGCAGGTTCGGCCGACTGATGCTGATTCTCTGTGATTCCTGTCTGCTGAACGTTCTGTGGCTCCTCTGCTCCATACCGATCTTCACCATAGGTGCTGCTACCACGGCCCTGTACGATGTCAGTCTGAAGATTGTCCGCGACAGAGAGCAATATATCATCCCGATGTTCTTCAAGTCGTTCCGGGAGAATTTCCGGCAGGCTACCGTCCTGTGGCTCATTCTGGCCGGTGTCGGGTCTGTTCTGGCGGCAGACGGATATATTATCTACCATATGAGGTCCCGTTCCCATGGAATGCCCGCCATCTTCTGGACTCTGCTGCTTGCTCTGCTGATTGCGGCAGCGGTTGCCTACGTCATCATCCTGCTCTACGTGTTCCCGCTCGTCGCCTCCGTGCAAAATACCAATGCAGCGATGCTGAAGAACTCGTTTCTGATCGGAACCCACTATCTTTTTGCGACAATCTCTGTATTCGCCGTACATTTTGCCATGTTTTTTGCAATAGTCCTGATTTTTACTCCGCTTATCATATTCGGGGAAGGTCTGTGTGCTGTCGCCAGCGCCGCTCTGCTGGATCGTGTACTGATTTCCGTTTCCTACGATCCGAACGCGGCAGAAGGGAGTGACGGAACAGAACATCATGAAGGATAAAGAAACGGAAGCCCTCCAACAGCGGCTGGCGGAAATGACATTTTCGGAGAAAGTGAAATACTTTTTTTCTTATTACACTCCCCACTTCCTTTTAGGTGTCCTTGCCGTGTTCATCCTGATCAGCGGGATTATTTATCAAGGCAAGAAAAAAAACGCCATTCTCTATCTGGCGTTTGCAAACACTTCGGTTGGCTCCGTGATGGAATCCCGGCTAACGAACGGTTTCCTGAATGACACCGGGATTTCCCGACGCCAGAATGAAGTTATCCTCTACAAAGATATGTATCTTTCCGCAGATGCCTCGCCGGAGAACCACGAGTATGCCTATGCGTCTCAACTGAAACTGATGGCTGTCATAGAGGCCAAAAAGCTGGATCTTGTATTGATGAACCGTGAATCCTATGATTATCTCTCCCGGAGAGGTTTTCTGCTGGATCTCACGGAAACGCTGTCCGCTTCGGACTCTGCTGCCGCGCGGGATCTTGCGCCGTTCATCACGAAAAATGAAGTCATCCTTTCCGACAATTCCGTAGACAATCTCCTGGGTAATACCGATGAACTCCTCATTCAGACAGAGACAGTAAGCAATGGGATCCTTGTGAATGACCTCCCCGCCTTCCGGGACGCCGGCTTTCCGGCCGACGTCTGGCTCGGGATTATCGCAAATACACCCCACCAAGATACGATCCTGCAGTACCTGAGGTTCCTCCGGGAGGAATGACCAGCAGCAGATGTGGGAGACAAGGGTCATCCCGCTATATTCTTTAAATACACCTGTGCATCTGATGTCTATCGTTTTCTTGCATATACCATGTAATAACCATTAGCTGCTTTGCTGATGGTCGCCACACATCGGAATCCACCCACACCCAGGGCCACTCCTCCGGTAGATCCGGATGCGTCCTCGAAATAAATATCCGAAGGCAGACGCAGGACAGAGCCGCTTTCATCAAAGATAGGATAGTAACCGGAATAAATGTAATAGTTTCCATCGGAAGTATTCGGAGGCACCTTCGTGCCATAATTTCCTCCCCGAATGACAGCAGAGACGCCGGTTCCGGATATTGCCAGACCAGATCCGGATACTCCAAGAATCTTCGGCGCTTTGGATTTGATCCCGGATACCTTAATAGAAGCACTACCAAATATCATGATGCCATGAAGTGAACCTTTTACCGTACCTCCGCTGATGTACAGTTTTCCATTCGCGTAAGCTCCTATGGCACAACTCTGATCCGCGCTTCCCTTAAATTTTGTTTCAATCGTCCCGCTCTTTAAGCAGAACTTTCCGCCTATACAGACAACGGCCGCCATCTCCGTACTCATGATCTTTCCCTTCTTCTTGGCCGTAGAATCCTTCACAACGACGGTCCCCTTTTTTATCCCAAGAGGAGGAAGTTCACGTATAGAAGAGCCTTTATAACCGGTATATATTTTGTGACCGTTTAAATCAATTGTGTAACTTTTATTCTTTTCAATCATCAGATACTGTGACGGTTTAGACAGTTTAATGTCCTTCATAATTTTGAAGGTTCCGCCCTTCTTCGCCCCGATCTTGTGCCAGTCTTTCGCTGTCTTAATCTTATATACCTTCGATGCTGCCTTGGTCAATGAAGGGAAGCACAAAACCAGACAGAAAAATAAAATTGCAGGCAGCAATACTCTCCCCCATGATTTCGATGTACCAGAGTAAATCCTTTTCATATGATTACCTCCTGTTCCGTGATAATTACGTAGATACAGGAATATGATAAATCATTTTCTTACTACATCATAGGATGATTTATGGGTTACAAACAAAATACAGGGGGTGAAATATGGGGTGAGCCGTTTCTTTATTTTAAGAAAATGACATATATTTTCCAATCAGTTCTTTTCTGTTACTGCACCCTGTCTTTCTCAGAAGATTACGCATATGAGTCTTAACTGTATTTTCTGAGACCGCCAAACTCTCCGCAATCTGTTCATTGGTCATTTTTTTCAGTATCAGTAACAGTACATCCCGTTCTCTTACGGTCAGATCATATATAAGGACAAAGCACTCGACTTTTTCCATGATCCTTTCCCCTTGATGAAATCCACCCAGATAAAGTTGCGGATAAAATTGGAAGAATAAAAATACAGCAGTCCCAAAAAACAAAGCTGCTATACATACAAAAATAATCCCGTCATCGGTAATGGCAATGCATATCCCTTCACCTGCTGCATCCCCAATCCGGCCGAACAGAAGTCCGGCCCCGGAGAGAAACATTATTTTTTTATCCGATGCAATATCTGTGAATAAAATGACTCTGAATATCGAATAAAAACCAAAGAAAAAATAGCTGAGAACCCAGAACAGAATTCTCGGAAGGATTTCACCTTGCAAAATATGAATAATAAAAGGGATAATAAGCGCTGTAAGTGCCAGGAGTGCACCATACTTTCTGCTTCTATCCGTAATAAATCCGGCTATGATCAGACCTGCTGCGTAGACCATCCGCGAAAGTTCCACATTGACAAACTTTCCTATATCTTCCGTCGGGAAAGAGAAACCACAGCTATACACGATTCCGAACAATACAATCATCAGGCAAACAGAACACAGGTATTTCCTGCCCGCTGTTCCTGATCCCAGACTCCGAACATCCGGCACCAGCCCTTGATTTGTATTCTCATGTTGACGCAGCCTCCGCACATAAATCAGAATAATACCGGTCAGAACTGCGCATATCGCCAGAATTTTTTCAGAATAGTAGAAAGCTCCCTCATCAATCAGGGAGAGCAGCCAGGAAGCCGCAATTGACAGAGCATAGCCGATTCCGAAAACAGAGGCTCTTCGGTCCTCCAGTACGTTTATAGTCAGTTCATAAAGGTAATAGCCTGCAATAATGCCGCAGAAAATATTCATTAAAAAACCAGTAATCAATGTTACCGTTTCCACAGGCGATACCGCAGCAGGAATCATGCAGACTGCATGCATCCCAAGTGACACTGGCAAAATCCTGTAAATATACGCAGGCTTACGGCGAAGAATCAAGGAAAAGATACCGATCCCCACCGCCTGAAACAAATATCCTGCTACCATGACCACCATATCTGTTCTCTCCGCCGACATCTGCGCCGGCAGATGATAAGCCCAAACCAGCCAGCCGCTGGATGTCAGCAGAAAACACAGACTGATCAGAACAGTGATCTCAACCATGACAGTATCTGTCAGATTCCAGACAGCTTTTGTGTGTGAGTATATATGCATAGCCAATCTCCCATATCAAGAACACCAAGGCTTTCATCTCTATATCACTACCTGACTCCAGTATAGAATATCTGCCGCATCGAGTCAAACCTCTATTACCATTGCCGTTCAACAAACACGTCCGGATTCTTCCGATCCGCCGGAGGCTTTAATCTCTGACGCAGTAAGAGACAGGGGACAAGAGACAGGGGACAGACCCCTGTCTCTTTTTAAACCATCACAGAAGAGACAGTGGAGACAGGGGTCTGTCCCCTGTCTCTTTGTTGACTTACTTTGTTTTCACGGGCTTCACCTCAGCGGATACGGGCGTGCCGTCCCAGGCAAAACCGCCGATGTCTTTATAATCCATCTTGTCGAAGGTGATGGTCTGGGTAATGCCTGCCGCAAGCTTCACATCATCCACGCAGACAGCCGCCGACCACTTTTTCTTCGCGGTGCTGTGGAGGTTGAGCATCACTCCCACCGAGTATTTTCTGGAAGTGTTGATCTTCTTCGGGTCCTCTCCCTCCGCCTCGACGTCAATATATTTCTTTGCCAGCGGGATGTTTTTGAAAGTGACCATATAGTACGAACCCGTCTTCTTCACAGTGGCCAGGCTTCCCACGGCACTTTCCTTCCCGGTATCCGGGTTCCGCTGTTTCAGCTGGATTTTTCCCTTCTCCAACGCTTTCAGTATCAGCGTCTTCGTGGGCATGACATTCCCCAGAACATGATTGTGATCCTCCGCCTGGGAGAAGATCAGAACCGGCTCAATGATCACAGAGTCTCCTGCCGCCGCCAGGGCCTTCGAAGGCACATACACCTTCCCGGAAAATTTCATATTCCTGGTAAGCTTGCTGGTCTTCTTATAAACAGCGATTCCGGCCATGTTCCGGTTCACAAAGTTCTTTTCGTTAGCGGCGGGGATCTTGCGCTTCACCTGCAGCGCGAAATTTTCTCCCTTCTTTTTCACGCGGAAGGTTTTTACCTCCGGGTTTGCCGAGGGCAGCTTCCCGTTTTTGTATACATTGATCCAGACCGTATACTCCCCGGTTTCGCTCAGAACTTCTCCGGGGACCTTCACGGAAGTATCCTTGGTGACCCACCGGAAAAAACGTTCGCCGTATCTCACCCGCAGCTGGTAATATACCCCGCTCTCATTCACCGGTTTCCAGGAAATGGTATAGGGCTTATTCTGTATAGCCGCCTCCAGCTCGTCTGTCCAGGACACGTCTTTCACGGTTTTCTTCAGATTCGTCTTGTAACGGAATACCAGCTTCTGGGGTTCGGAATATACCGCTCCGTTCTTGTTCTTCCCGGTCTGAATCCGGACAAACACTGCATCGGAAGGCTCTCCCTCCTGGGGGGGAAGCGTCACGAAACCGCGCTTTCCGCCCGGAAATACCTCGTACCATTCCAGACCTTGCTCCTCCCAGTCCTTCTCCTCGGGTTTCACCGTATCTGCGGGACACCAGATCACCTGGAAAGTATCCTGATCCGTTCCCTGTATATCCACCTCCACCAGATAGAAGTTCTGCCCCGAAACGACCCCCTTGCTGTCCGGTGTAGCATTCAGAACATTCAGCTTTATGGACGGCACGGTTTTCGCGGCCTGAACGACCGCCGCAGGCACCAGCAGTACCGCCAGAAGAAGAACCGCCGGCACAAGATGCATGATTTTCCTTTTCATGTCTACCTCCTTTGTTCACAACCACAAGAAATGTACAGCTGTTCAGAACAGTTGTAAAACAACAATCTTCTGAAATTTATTATAACAAAGAAGGCATAACAGAAGGGATGCCAGCTGCATCCCTCCATAAACAGTTCCGCCTATTCCCTCAGGATCATCACACCTGCATCCCCCGTACACAATTCCGCCTATTCTCTCAGGATCACCACGCCGGCCTTCTCCAGCCCCTCCGCCGCCGGCACCTGATCCTCACTCAGAATCAATTCCTCCAGCGCCGGAAGTTCCTCCAGATCGGTGAGGTTCTTCACCAGCGTCCCCGCAATATTCAGACTTTTTAATCCCGCATGCACCTGAAGAGGGGAAAGATCTGACACAGTTGTGTGGGAAATATTCAGAATTTCCAGTCCGTCCACCTCATCCAGCAGAGACAGATCCGAGAGGCTCGTCCAGGCCGCAGAAAGCGCATGCACGCTCTTACCGGCCAGATACCGGTAGCTGGCCGTAGGGTTGGAGATATCCAGATAATCAAAATTTCCCAGCTCCCCGATTACAGCCGGGTCGTAGTTACGCACATCGCACAGATCCAGAAATGCCAGCTTCGGGCAGGAAATCAGCGGGGAAAGATCCTTCACCGGATTATCGTTGATGCCCACATAGACCAGGTTTTTCAGGCTGCCAAGCACGGAGATCTCCTCTATTCCATTGTGCTTAAACTCCACCTTATTCAGATTCTCCAGGCCCTCAAGAGGAGAGAGGTCCGTGAGCTGCTCCGCCACGGCGCCCAGCTGCTCCAGGTTCGGCAGCATCGACGCATCCTCCAGGGAGGTCACAGGACCGGGGCCGGGCCTTCCTGCCGCATACCACTCCCCGATGGCCGAGTAAAACTCATCTGCCGTCCCGCAGGCCCTGTCCGCCACCATGAACAGGGTCTTCACCTCCGCCAGCTGCTTTTTCAGAACCGGCTGGCCTTCCGGAATCCCCAGACTTTTCTGAACCGCCGCCTCCACCAGGGGTTCCTCAAAGACTGCCTTCTCCGCCTTCCGGTGCCAAGCCAGAAAACCCGCACCTGCGGCCAGGCATACCGCCAGCACGGCACAGGCAGCGATCTGGCGCCTTCTCCTCCTATGGGCGGGCTCCCTCGCCGCCTCCAGGGCCTGCCGCATCTGCTCCGCGTCCCGAAAGCGATGGGCAGGATCAAAGGCGGTCGCGCGGCGGATCACCTTTGCCAGCGGAGTATCCGCCTTCTCCGGCGGCTCTGTCCGGCCAGTGCGCATCCAGTTCAGAAGGATCCCCAGAGAGTAAATATCCGAGCGGGCATCCGTCGGGGCAAAACCGTACTGTTCCGGCGGCGCGAAGCCATGGGTTCCCAGAATAACCGTATCCGACGCCTCCGCCTGGGTGCTTTGTTCCCGGGAAATACCGAAATCAATCAACATGGCCCGGCCGGAGGGCTGCAGCACCACATTCTGGGGCTTGATATCCCGGTGAATCAGAGGCGGCCGCAGACTGTGCAGCTCTGTCAGTGCATCGCAGATCTGACATCCCGCCCGCACGATCTCCTCTTCGCTGAATTTCCAGAGGTCAAAGGATCCCGCCTTCCGCTCCCCGCCGGGATCCTTTCTCTGGCCGGCCACCTCCGCCAGAGTCTCGCCCTCCACATACTCCCGCAGTACACATCGCATGGCATCGCTGCGGAACTCCCCCACATATCCCGGGAAGGAATCCTTTCCCAGATGCTTCAGAGCCTCCGGCTCTTCCCGGGAAAAGAAAGGGCTTTCCGGCCGGAAACATTTTGCCACACATTTCCTGCCATCCGCTCTCTTCACCAGCAGAGTTTCCGTTCCCTCCCCGGAGCCAAGACACTCCAGTATCTCATAGTCCCGCGTCAGTTCCGCAGGGTACTCCTT
>CAMOYN010000015.1 GCA_946630035.1 uncultured Lachnospiraceae bacterium | reverse complement strand
GACCACATCCGAATGCGATAAAGAGAAACGGCAGGAGAGACTGGCAAAACTGTCCGGCGGCGTAGCGGTCATCCGCGTAGGCGCAGCTACCGAGACCGAGATGAAAGAAGCCAAGATGCGTATGGAAGACGCACTGGCAGCCACCCGCGCCGCAGTAGAAGAAGGTATCGTATCCGGCGGCGGATCCGCCTACATCCACGCAGCCAAAGAAGTAGCTGCCAAGACCGCAGATCTGACCGGCGACGAGAAAACCGGCGCTAACGTAGTACTGAAAGCTCTGGAAGCTCCCCTGTACCACATCGCAGCAAACGCCGGCCTCGAAGGCTCCGTCATCATCAGCAAAGTAAGAGAATCCAAAGAAGGAACCGGATTCGATGCATATAAAGAAGAGTATGTTGACATGGTAGACGCAGGCATCCTGGATCCCACCAAGGTAACCAGAAGCGCCCTGCAGAACGCAACCTCCGTCGCCAGCACCCTCCTCACCACCGAATCCGTAGTAGCTACCATCAAAGAACCCGCACCCGCAGCCCCCGCTGCCGACCCCGGAATGATGATGTAAGGCCTCCAAAGGAAATGCAAGCGCCGCCCCGAAAGGGGCGGCATTTGCATTTCATGGAGGCCTTATCGACAGATTCGCAAGCTGCAACGAAGTTGCAGCGGCATCCGACGCAACGCGTCGGATGGAATCTGGAGATACGCGCATTGCCCGGGACAACGGATATGAGTGCGAAGGACGAAGTCCGGAAGCACGAATATCCGTAGGATTGCGAGAGCTGCGAAGCAGCGAAGCAATCCGGCGAATGCGCGTACTGGAAAATACAGAAATGCAAGCGCCGCCCCGAAAGGGGCGGCATTTGCATTTCATGGAGGCCTTATCGACAGATTCGCAAGCTGCAACGAAGTTGCAGCGGCATCCGACGCAACGCGTCGGATGGAATCTGGAGATACGCGCATTGCCCGGGACAACGGATATGAGTGCGAAGGACGAAGTCCGGAAGCACGAATATCCGTAGGATTGCGAGAGCTGCGAAGCAGCGAAGCAATCCGGCGAATGCGCGTACTGGAAAATACAGAAATGCAAGCGCCGCCCCGAAAGGGGCGGCATTTTTGACTAATACATAATAAGTATGGATTTTTTTCAGCAGTTTTTGTGTGCCAATAAAAAACAGATCTACAGCCCAGATCGCGTATAAACCATAAAATCCGCAAAAAGGATAAACGTATTTGTCTTCATATCTGATATATATTGTCATTCCCGCTGTCCTTTCACCCTTTTACCCACATTGACCATCGAAATTAATGTGCTACGATATGAATCTATAGACGGAAAGAAGGCCTTCTACTCCGACAATATTAGAGAACAGGAGCTTTAGAGAATGACAATTGGTGATAATCGTGGTACAATTAATAACAGCAAAAAAACTTCCGATGACTTTATAATGAAGCCGAAGGTAGATTATTGCTTTAAGGAACTGATGGCTAAAAAATCCATTCGAAACAATTTTATAGCGGCATTGCTGAAGAAAAAGCCAGAGGATATCAGAGACAGTGAACTACTTCCCACAGAAATGCTGGGGGATTATGCCGATGATAAACTGGGAATCCTGGATGTCAGAGTATTGCTTCATGATGGGACTCAGCTGGACCTGGAAATGCAGGTTACCTATGTTTCATACTGGAAAGAGAGAACCCTGTTTTACCTTGCCAGAATGTATACATCTCAGCTCCATCGTGGAGATAGATATGACAAATGCAAAAAATGTATCCATGTCAGTCTGCTGAACTTTAATCTGTTCCCAGGAGAGTCCGAAAGATACCATGTTGTACATCTGCGGCGGGATAATCAGGACAAGGATCTTTTCTCGGATCTTTTCGAATTACAGATTCTCGAGTTATCAAAGAAATCTCCGGTAGTTTCTTCAGATCAGAATTCCATTCAGGAATGGATTCGTTTCTTTGGCGAAGAGAAAAAGGAGAATTTTGAAAATATGGCGAAAGATAATCCGGAAATAGCAGAAGCATACGAAGAATTGCAGCGGCTCAGTGCAGACGATGTAAAACGATATCAATATGAGGCTCGTGAAAAAGCTATCCTTGATTATAATTCGATGTTGTCGTATAGTCTGGAAAAAGGAATGGAGCAAGGGCTCCAGCAGGGACTTCAGGAGGGACTTCAGAGGGGCAGGGAAGACGCAACGTTGGAAGTTATTCGTAATCTTATGAAGAGCATGGGATGGTCTGCGGAGACTGCCATGGAGAATATCCGGATTCCATCGGAGAAGCGAAAGGAGTACCTTGAGCGTCTGTCTGACATGCCAGGCAAATGAACATAAAAAATGTATCTATAAAGCCTCCGGCGGATTGCAGCCGCGCAATAAGGAAGGTGCTTCGCACCTTGCGCGGCGCGGCAAGAACGCCGGGGCGTTCTTGATTAGACCAATATACAGAATGCCATATTCAGCGTTACTTCATTAACTGGGAGGCCAGCCAGACTGCTCCCAGCAACCCTGCATCGTTGCCCAGGGTTGCTTTTTTTACGCGCAATTTGCGGAAACTGGGCATGATCCTGCGCATCAGTCTCCGCTCTACCTCCTCTGCAAGTCCTGCCTGTTCCATGACGCCTCCCCCCAGAACAATGCAGGAAGGGTTAAGGATATGGGTGAGATTGACTAATCCCAGGACCACTTCATCCATCCAGCGGTCTATGACAGAGTGCAATGCCAGCTCCTCTTTTCGTGCAAACAGATCCCGCCCGTTCCTTACCTTGGCATCCACTTGTTGTGCCATCCGGATCAAAGCCGTGGCGGAAGCATATTTCTCATAACCGCCGGCGTAGAAATCATATTCGGGAAGTGTATTTCCGCCGGTGTCGGAAGAACGCTCGCTCTCAGAAGAACGGTTGGCGGCTGCAGCCGGATCGGTGTCTGCCACATCCTCCGGATGAATCAGCATGGCTCCGAATTCACCGGCGGAAAAACTGCTGCCATGCTGCAATTTCCCGTCAGAGAAAATCGCGCCGCCGATGCCGGTGCCGTAGGTGAGGCAGATAAAATCCTTTTCCCCGACAGCGGCTCCATACTGATGCTCCCCGATGGCGGCGGCGTTCACATCATTTTCCACCGTGACAGGGATATGGAAACGACTCTCCATCAGAGACCTCAGCTGCGTCCCGGTGTAATCCGGGATATTCTGGTTGGCATAAATGATACTTCCCTGAACCGGATCCACCTGACCGGCGGTGCTGATGCCGATGGCGGCCGGAGATTCGCCCTCTTCCGAGGAAATTTCCCTCATATAAGAATCGATAATCTGGTACAGAACATTTACGATATGGACCCCGCCAAGGCTGGCTTCCGTAGGCGTCTCCCGGCGCATAAAAAGGGCGCTTCCTTCACAGAGTGCGGATTTGATGGAGGTACCTCCGATGTCAATAGCGATGGTTTTCATAAGGTTTGGCCTCCTTCCGCCTGTTTGGGTTCCTGCGGTTTCCGCCCCAATGGTTCCTGAAAAACAAAGACGCGCTTATGCAATCTTATCTCTCCATCGTGTCGCTGTCATAGAGTGCGGAAAGCGTCTCGGCATGGGTGGATATCTTCCGGGGATAGTCGCTCTGCAGCAGATAGGAATAGAAGATATCCAGAACCACCAGCATCGGAAACTGAGGGGAAATGGTGGTGCCGGCGTTCAGATTTTTCTGAGACGCGACCGGAAGCAATTCATCACAGCAGCTAAGAAGCTGCTGTTTTCGCGATGCCGTGATCAGAACCGTCGGTGCTTTGTGCGCTTTGGCGATCCTCAGCCCGGCGATCACTTCCTTGGTGGATCCGCTTAAAGAGAGCCCAATCACCAGATGGTTCTGGTTCACCAGGGCGGAATTCATCCGGATCAGCTGAAAATCGGTCACTGCTTCCACGAAGTACCCGATCCGCATCAGCCGGAGTTTAAATTCCCGGGCCGCGATGCCGGAACTGCCGACGCCGTAGATATAAACCCGGCGGGCCGCTGTGATCATTTTCAGAATTCGATACATCTGCTCCTCGTCCACCAGGGAAATGGTTTTTTCCAGCAGAGTGTGGTAGGAATTCATGACTTTCTGGGATAAGGCATCCAGGGATCCTGTTTTCTCTTCCAGGGAAATATTCTGGTAGTTGAAGCAGAACTCCCGGAATCCGCTGTAGCCGCATTTCTTGGCAAAGCGCGACAAAGAAGCCTCGGACACAAAGAGCATTTTTGCAATCTGAGGCGAGGGCGGCAATTTCAGTTCCCGATAGGCCAGAATATAGTCAGCGATGGTTTTTTCAACCGGAGTAAACTCCTCGTAGAGATCTGAAACTTTTTGTTTGATAAAATGGTTATACATAGGAACAGTATAAAATCGATTGGTAAAAATTGCAACTTTTTCAAAAAAAATGAAAGAACTTTCAGCGAGGTAATTATATCCGTGAAAAAGAAATCAAAACAATGCAAAAACGTTGACTTAAAGAATAGAGTTGTATAATGTAAATAGTGTGAGAAAAGATAATATTCTCTCTTTTCATTCGGCCGATGAAAATAAACAATTAACAACATTTCACAAAGAGGTACGTATGACAAAGCAGGAACTATTGGACCGGATCAAGAAGAAACTGATTGTTTCCTGCCAGGCGCTGCCGGGGGAACCGCTGTATGTCGAGGAAAAATCCATCATGTATCTGATGGCCAGAGCCTCGAAACAGGCGGGAGCCTGTGCAATCCGAACAAATAGTGTACGGGACGTGGTTGCTATTAAGGAGGAGACCGGTCTTCCGGTGATCGGACTGATCAAGAGGCAGTTGGAAGGGTATGACAGCTATATCACCCCGACCATGGAGGAGATTGATGCTCTGGTAAGAGCCGGAAGTGACATCGTTGCGTCGGATATGACATTTCGCCGACGCGGAGATGGCCTTACTCCCGGTGAATATCTGAAGGCAATCAAGGAAAAATATCCGGATATTATCCTGATGGCAGATATCTCCACTTACGAGGAAGGAGTCGGGGCCTGGGAATGTGGCGCGGATCTGATCAGTACAACCATGAGCGGATATACGTCGTATTCGCCCCAGATCGAAGGCCCGGACTTTGAACTGGTGGCGAGGCTGTCACAGAAACTGCCCATCCCGGTCATCGCGGAAGGGCGGATTCATACACCGGAGCAGGCAGCGGAAGCTCTGCGTCAGGGAGCACATGCAGTAGTAGTGGGAGGCGCCATAACCCGCCCGAAGGAAATCGCGGGCCGGTTTGTGCGTGAATTGTCAAAAGCAGGAGGATGAACATGAAAAGGAACTTGGCTTTTTTGTTGAGCGCAGCGATGATGGTTACAAGTTTTGCAGCATCCGGAGCTACCGCCTATGCTGAGGCACCGGAAAAAGCACTGGCAGGAACAGAGATCACCGTTCTCTGTGAAGGACATGCTTCCAGTAACGCATATGAGAAGCTTCTTCCGGAGTTCGAAGAAGCGACGGGCATAAAAGTAAATCTGGAAATTATCCCCTATGAGGAGCTTCCTCAGAAAGTTCTTCTGAGCTTCAGCCAGAAGAGCACAGACTACGATATGATCATGAATGACAGTATGTATCTGCAGGGATACATTGCCAATGATTACATCGCACCGATTGACGAATATATTGCAGATGACACCCTGAATATGTTCTATGACAAAGCAGATTTTGTAGAATCCTATGAGAAGACGGTGGAATCCGACGGTGTCACCTATGGATTTCCGGTATACGGCGAGAGCACCTTCCTGATGTACCGCAAGGATCTCTTTGAGAAATATGGTCTCGAAGTGCCGAAGACTCTCACCGAGATGGAAGAATGCGCCAAGACCATCTACGAAGGAGAAAACGGCGAAGTGGCCGGCATCACCCTCCGTGGTCAGCAGGGCGTTCATGTAGTGTATGTATATGGTGCTTATCTGTGGGGCTACGGCGGCCATTACTTCAATGAAGAAGGCAAGCTGGATATCGCCACCGATGAGGCAGTGGCCGGAACGGAAGCCTTCGTCCGCATCCTGAACAGCTATGGCCCCGCCGGCTTCACCAACTTCGGCTGGCAGGAAAACCGTCTGCTGTTCCAGCAGGGCAAGGCTGGTATGACCATTGATGCTACCGTAAACGGCGCTTACTGCGAAGATCCCTCCGGATCGGATATCGTGGGCAAAGTCGGATACGCTCCGGTTCCCTGTGAAGTAGAGAATGCCGAGGGCGGAAATGCTTCCCTGACAGTACACGGCTTCTACATCAATAATGCCATTGATGACAACCAGAAGAAAGCCGCCTTCCTGTTCGGCAGCTGGGCTACCAGCGCAAAGACGCAGGAAGCATCCATCGGAGTAGAACCTCACTGTGGACTGACTTCCAAGACCGCTATGTACTCCGATGCCTTCCAGGCTCAGTACGGTGCCTTTGCCAATGATATGATCGAAGCTCTGGCTTCCGGCAACCCTCTGTATATGCCTACCATTACCGAGGCCAATGAAGTGATCAACCGTGTGGGAACGGCTCTGTCTTCCTGCCTGGTGAACGGCAGTGATATCAAACAGACTCTGCAGGATGTCTGCGACGATGTAAACACCAATGTTCTGAAGTAAACGCATTGGATTCTGAATCGTAACACATAGACATTACCGGCCATGTCTTTGGAAACGCCATAACGCTCCCGAAGACATGGCCGAAAAGTGATTAGGGATGATCCCCAAAATCTGTTGGAAGGAGGTGCCAGAAGGATCGCGATGAAAAAGAAAAAGATCTACCGTGCTTTTATACTGCCGGCAATTATCACGATGGTAATCATCATGATCATTCCGTTCCTTTTCGCTATCTACATTACATTTCACGATGTAAATCTGCTGGAGAGCGGAGGAGCCTTCTTCTTTGCCGGTATCAAAAATTTTAAGACCTTTTTTACCGATAAACGTGCCCTGAATTCCGTTGCGACTTCCGTCAAATTTCTGGTCGGAGCACTGACCCTGGAGATGTTCCTGGGAGTTGCCATATCGGTTTTCCTGGACAGAAAATTTCCGGGAAAAGGAATTATACGGGCGCTGGTTATCATTCCCATGTTCATGACGCCGGTAGTATCCGGCCTGATCTGGCGGGCTTTCTTCGACCCCAACGCGGGAATTGTGAGTTACCTGTTCAAGCTGATTACTCACCGGCAGCTGGATATGCTGGGTACCATGAGCGGCGCCATGTGGGGCATCATCATCGTGGACCTCTGGCAGTGGACTCCCTTCGTCATTCTGCTCGTGATGGCCAGTCTGGATTCTCTCCCGGAGGAAACCATTGAGGCCGCCAAGGTCGAGGGGGCCAGCGAATGGCAGATGATCCGTCACGTGAAGATTCCCATGGTAAAGCCCACCATCATCATGGCAGCCATGCTGCGGGCTCTGGAGGCCCTGAAAGCCTTCGACACAATCTATGTTATGACGAAAGGCGGCCCAGGCTCGGCGACAGAGACCATGAACATGTACGCCTATACTGTCGGGTTTGAATTCTACCGGATCGGATATGCGACGACCATATCCTTTATCTTTACTATCGTTGTGAGCCTGGGGCTCAGCAAACTTCTGCAGAGAACCAACGCACTCTGACAGTTCAATAATCGTCCGCGATTCTAAGTACATCGTGTGCGATGAGGAAAGGAGAGCCGATATGGATCAGGATGCCATCCGCAAGAAAAATATCCGGACCCGGAAGAGGCTGCTCAGAGGAGCCGGGTTCTGGGCAGGAACCATCGTAATTTTACTGTTCTTTACAGCCCCTCTGATCTGGCTGGTATCCACGTCGTTTAAAAATTATATCGACGCCTTCGCCATGCCTCCCAAACTGATTTTTAAACCGACGCTGGAAAACTATATTACGGTTTTCGGTAAAGCAAATTTCTTCAATAACATGGTTAACAGTATTATCAGCGCTGTGGTGCCGACCGTTCTGGGCATTCTGGTCGGAGTGCCCTGCTCCTATGCGATCGCCATGCTGATGGATAAAAAAGGAGCCAAAAATCTGTCCTTTTTCTTCCTGAGTGCAAGAATTGCGCCACCGATTATGACCCTTCTTCCGCTGTATATTATTTACAGCAAGATCGGTCTTCTCGGATCCCGCTGGGGCATCATCATCATGTATACCCTGATGTGTATTCCCATCGTCGTCTGGCTGATGCCGGTGTATTTCCGGGATATTCCGAATGAACTCAGAGAGGCAGCCCTGGTGGATGGCTGCAGTGAATTCCGGACCTTTACCAGCATCATATTGCCGCTGGTCCGGCCGGCCATCGCGGCGACCGCTATCTACTGTGTTATCATCACCTGGAATGAATTTCTGATTGCTCTGATTCTCTCCAACAAGACCAGTCAGACACTGCCGGTCATGGTGACCAGCTTCATGACCTTCCAGGGAACTCAGTGGGGGCCGATGACGGCGGCCGGAAGCATTATCATGATCCCGATGCTGATCTTCGGATTCGTGATCCAGAAATCCTTTGCCCGCGGCCTTGCCAGCGGAAGCGTCAAGGGATGATGGCCGGTATCTGAGATAAACTGAAACCATTCGTAGTATCCAAGGGGCCAAATACCTTTTGCCCTCAACATCATCATATAAAAGGAGTAGAACTATGTCAGTCAAAGTTGCTGTGATCGGTATGGGTCAGATGGGAACCCACCATGCAAATATTTACCGCAAGATTCCTCAGGTGGAGCTGGTGGCAGCCTGCGAATATAACGATAAAAGACGGGCGGAAGTGGAACAGGAATTCGGCTGCCGGGTATATAAGGACTACAAGGAGTGCCTGGCGGATCCTGAGATCGATGCCGTCAGCATCGTGCTTCCGGACAACATTCACCGGGAAGCCGTAGAATACGCCGTAAAGTATAAGAAACACATTCTTCTGGAAAAACCTCTGGCAAAAGAGCTGGAAGACGGAAAAGCCCTCTATGAGCTGACAAAAGATTATGACAAAGTATTCACTGTCGGCTTCCTGCTTCGCTTCGATCCCCGCTTCGCGATGATCAAAGAAGCACTGGACAAGAAGGAGCTGGGAGATATCATCCACATGTACTGCCGGCGGAACAGCCCCATTATTGGCCCCCGCAGATACATCGGCGCTTCCGACCTCTCCATGCATGTCATGATCCACGACATCGATTACACCAACTGGTTCATGGGATGTAAGCCGGTGAAAGTATTTGCCAAATCCAGAAGCGTGCTGCTGGCGGAACACAACATGAAAGATGTGATCTACGCCATTGTCACCTATGAAAACGGGGCGATTGCATGTCTGGAAGCCTGCTGGGTGCTGCCGGAAAATTCTCCCACCATCATTGATGACAAGGTGGAAATTGTCACCACCAACGGCGTAGCCTATGTAGACAGCTGCGACCAGGGCGTACGCTTCGTGAGCCCGGAAAAGATCCTGTACCCGGATTCCCGCCACTGGTACTACTGCAACGGACTTCCCCAGGGAGACCTGGCCGAAGAAATCATGGCCTTTATCAACAATGTCGTCACCGGTACCAAATCGATCATCACACCCGCAGAGGCACTGGAATCCCTGAAAGTAGTGGATACCATCGAACGCTCCATCCGCGAAGGCCGGGAAGTAGAGGTATAACAAATATTCAAAAAACAACAACCATCCATGGACTCTCACAGTCAAAGAGACCGAGGTTGATGTATTCTCGCGGAGCTTCTGGCTCCGAAGGAAAAAGCCGGACAGATACCACCGGTTTTTTCTGTTATAATAAAGATATCCGAACCCGCCACCGGGGACAACCACTGGGGACAGGTCCCGGTGGCGGATACAGAGATTTCAGAATTGAGGTACAAGGAAATGATAAAAACAACCATTAGAAACGGCCGTCTGTTTTCCGAAAACGGAAGATTTCGCAAAGGCCTTTTGTATATGCTTGGAGATCGCATCGTGACGGAGGAAGAATATCGGGCTTCCTCTGCGAAAGAGGAAATCTGGAATGCAAAAGGCAACTGGATCATTCCGGGACTGACAGACATTCATTTTCATGGCTGTGCCGGATATGACTGCTCCGACGGCACGGTGGAAGCTTTCCGTGCCCTGGCCGCTTATGAAGCAAGCCAGGGTATTACTTCCATCACCCCTGCTACCATGACCCTGCCCGAGGAGACTTTGATGCAGGTTGCTGCCGCAGCCGCAGAATTTGCCGGGAAAAAGAACGACGATTCGTCTGCCGGCCCGGAAACGGAAGGCGCGGATCTTGTCGGTCTGTATATGGAAGGCCCCTTCATCAATCCGAAGAAAAAGGGTGCCCAGAAAGAAGAATATATCCGGAAACCGGATATTTCGCTCTTTCATCGGCTGCAGGAAGCCTCCGGAGGTCTCTTCCGGACGGTGGTCGTAGCTCCCGAACAGGAAGGGGCCATGGAATTCATCCGCGAAGCTTCCGGAGAAGTGAGTATTTCCCTGGGGCATACGGCAGCAGACTACGAAACCGCCTGCCAGGCCTTGGAAAATGGCGCCTCTCAGATCACTCATCTCTTCAATGCGATGCCGGACTTCCTGCACCGGGAACCCGGACCGGCGGGAGCCGCCGCAGACCACCCGAGTATCATGGTCGAACTCATCTGCGATGGGATACATATCCACCCCTCGGTGGTACGAAACGTATTCCGGCTTTTCGGCCCGGACCGGGTAATACTGATCAGCGACAGCATGAGAGCCACCGGCCTCCCCGACGGAGAATCCGAGCTGGGCGGCCAGAAAGTATATAAAAAAGGAAAAGAAGCCACCCTGGAAGACGGCACTCTGGCAGGATCCGTGACCAACCTGATGGACTGTATGCGCACCGCCGTCCTCGAGATGGGCATTCCCCTGGAAACCGCGATAAAAGCCGCCGCCGTAAATCCCGCCAAAGCCATCGGCATCTACGGCGAGTACGGCCGCCTCACCCCCGGCAGCTACGCCAACGTCGTCGCCCTCGACTCCCACATGAACCTCCGCCAGGTCTTCCACCACGGCCGCAAGGTGTGAATTAATCTCTGACGCAGGATACATACCTGCGTCAGAGATTAAAGCCTCCGGCAGATCGCAACCGCGCAATAAGGAAGGTGCTCTTGATTTGACCGGAGATTGCCGTTATAATAGGTCGAGTTAGTTCAAGAATCACTTGCGAGTCTTGAACTCCTTACGAGATGAAGGGAAGTGACTGTTATGGCATGGTATGAAGAAACAACATTTTATCACATATATCCGCTGGGCCTTACGGGGGCCCCGCAGCAGAACGACTACTCGGAGCCGGTGCACCGTCTGAATACACTGATCCCCTGGATTGAGCACATAAAAGAAATCGGCTGCAGCGGCCTGTACATCGGGCCGCTGTTTGAATCGGTGGGCCACGGTTATGAGACCACGGATTACCGGAAGCTGGACTCCCGGCTGGGGACCAATGAGGACCTGAAGGAGTTCGTGAGAAAATGCCACGAGGCCGGAATCCGGGTGATTCTGGACGGGGTGTTTAACCACACAGGAAGAGATTTTTTTGCCTTCCGGGACATTCAGGAACACCGGGAGAACAGCCGGTACCGCGACTGGTACTGCAATGTGAATTTCTGGGGAAACAACGAATACAATGACGGATTCTCCTATGACAACTGGGGCGGCTTTAACCTCCTGGCGAAACTGAACCTTCGCAACCCGGAGGTGAGAGATTATCTCCTGGATGTGGTCCGGTTCTGGGTGGCGGAATTTGACATTGACGGCCTCCGCCTGGATGCCGCCGACGTGCTGGACTTCGATTTCATGCGCAGCCTCCGGAATCTCTGCGACAGGCTGAAGCCGGAATTCTGGCTGATGGGAGAAGTGATCCACGGGGATTATACCCGCTGGGTAAATGAGCACACCCTCCACTCTGTGACGAATTATCATCTCCACAAGGCTCTCTACAGCGGCCACAACGACCATAATTATTTTGAGATCGCCCATACTGTGCGGCGGCAGGTGGGCATGGGCCTGGGCTCCGCCGGCGGCGTGCGGCTCTACAGCTTTGTGGACAACCACGACGTGGAAAGAATCTACACAAAGCTCCGCAACAAGGCCCATTTCCTCCCGGTTCATGTACTTTTGTATACTTTGCCAGGCATTCCTTCCATATATTATGGATCCGAATTCGGCATAGAAGGCAGAAAAGAAAAATACTCCGACGCCTCCCTGCGTCCCTGCCTCAACCTTGAAGAGCTGACCCGGGAACCCAATAGATGTCTGGAAATCGTAAGAGCCCTCGGCCGGATCCATCAGAGAGAATCGGCCCTCTGGTACGGAGACTACCGGGAACTGCAGCTCACCACCACCGCCTACGCTTTCGCCCGGGGCGATGTCATCATTACCGTAAATAACAGCGACGATCCGGCTCACTTTGAAGTGCCGGCGGAGGGAAATTACGTCGGTGCCCTGAGCGGGAAAAAGGTCGCATCCGACTGGGGAAAACTGAGGCTTGACCTGGACGGAAACGGGGGAGAGATCTGGATCCCGGAAGAGCGCAGCGAAGAATATGGCCAGCCGCTGAACCTCCAGTCTGTTCCTGTGTCAGAAAAGACGGAAACCCAGGCTCAGGAAGGCAGAGAAACCAGGACTCAGAGCAGTACAGAGCCTCTGTCTCAGAATATCGCGGAATCTCAGAATGAGGATGGCACAGAAACCCAGATTCAGAACAGTACACAATCCCTGCCACAGAACACGGCAGAATCCCTGCCCCGCCGCGCAGCGGAACCCAAAGCCTATGAGGATATGACCGTCGAGGAACTCCAGGCCGAAATTCTGGCAAAAATGGCGGCAAACGGTCCGGTTACCGACCGTATGAAGCAGGATGTTCTTGAGAACGTTTATCCCAATTCCCTCCTGAACTGGGTGAAAAGCTTCCGCTAGTGGGACAAGGTGAACGTCCCCTTGTCCCACCGGAAAAAGAACTTGATTTACCGGCGTTTTTGTCTTGACATTGACCGCCTCAGCCGTTACACTAGAACACAACTTAATAAAGAGATTTCCCCAGAAAGAACAGGAGAGCGTGAAATGGCAAGAATTATTGGTGAAGGTATTACTTTTGACGACGTACTGCTGGTACCCGCCTATTCGGAAGTGACTCCCAACATGGTGGATCTTTCCACGAACCTGACCAAGAAGATCCGGCTGAACATCCCTATGATGAGTGCCGGTATGGACACTGTAACGGAATACCAGATGGCGATTGCCATGGCCAGACAGGGCGGCATCGGCATCATTCACAAAAACATGTCAGTGGAACAGCAGGCGGAAGAAGTGGACAAAGTAAAACGCTCGGAGAATGGTGTTATTACGGATCCTTTCTATCTCTCTCCTGACCACACTCTGGCAGACGCCAATGAGCTGATGGCGAAGTTCCGCATCAGCGGCGTGCCGATTACCCGGGGTAAGAAACTGGTAGGCATCATCACCAACCGGGATCTCAAATTTGAAGAGGATTTCAGCAAAAAGATCTCCGAGTCCATGACTTCGGAAAATCTGGTGACGGCCAGAGAGGGCGTAACCCTGGAGGAAGCAAAGAAAATCCTGGGGAAAGCCAGAAAAGAGAAACTGCCCATCGTGGATGCGGAAGGCAACCTCAAAGGTCTGATCACCATCAAGGACATCGAAAAACAGATCAAATATCCGAACTCCGCGAAGGATGCCCAGGGCCGTCTGCTCTGCGGTGCCGCGGTAGGAATTACGGCCAATATGATGGACCGCGTCTCCGCGCTGGTTGCCGCGAAAGTGGACTGCATCGTGATCGACTCCGCCCATGGCCATTCCAAAAATATTCTGGAGGCCGCCCGCAAGATTAAGGCAGCATTCCCGGATCTGCAGGTCATCGCCGGAAATGTGGCCACCGGAGCGGCTACGAAGGCTCTGATCGAAGCCGGTGTGGATGCCGTGAAGGTCGGTATCGGACCTGGTTCCATCTGCACCACCCGCGTGGTTGCCGGTATCGGTGTTCCTCAGATCACGGCCGTCATGAACTGCTATGAAGTGGCAAAGGAATATGGCATTCCGATCATCGCCGATGGTGGAATCAAATACTCCGGAGACATGACGAAGGCCCTCGCCGCCGGAGCCAATGTCTGCATGATGGGTTCCATGTTCGCAGGATGTGATGAAGCACCCGGCAGCTTTGAGATCTTCCAGGGAAGAAAATTCAAAGTATACCGCGGCATGGGTTCCATCGCTGCCATGGAGAACGGAAGCAAAGACCGCTACTTCCAGAGCGATGCCAAGAAACTGGTACCCGAGGGTGTGGAAGGCCGTGTGGCTTACAAGGGAAGCGTCGAAGATACGATCTTCCAGCTGGTGGGCGGTATCCGTTCCGGTATGGGATATTGCGGCGCTCCGACCATCCAGGACCTGAAGGAGAAGGGCGAATTCGTGAAGATTTCTGCCGCTTCCCTGAAGGAGAGCCATCCCCACGATGTACATATCACAAAAGAAGCTCCGAACTATTCCGTGGATGCTTAAGAAATCCGCTTGTCTGTGATGAGCAGATAACGGTGGATACCCGAACAGCTTAATAAATGATTACAATAGCACGGGGGAATCTCCGTGCTATTTCGAAGTATGACTCCACGAAGGAAGGATGTCGGGAGGATTTATGAAAAGTAACATCAGAAAGTCGGTATATAAAAAAATGGCAGCGGTTCTTTTGTGCGCTGTTCTTCTGACAGGCTGCGGAAGCACGGCAGACAGTAAGAAGACCTCAGCTGCGCAGACAACGGCAGCCGGGGAGACAACGGTGGCAGTGACAACCGCAGCCGGAGAAACAGGCATTGCCGAAACAACCGCGGCAGCGGAAGCGACCGCAGCCGGGGAGACAGGCATTGCCGAAACAACCATGGCCTCAGAGACCATGGCATCCGGCGAAACCTCAGCCGTCAGTGAAGCAGGGGAAGCAGAAACAACCGCAGCCCTGGCGACCACTCCGGCGGACGAGACAGCCGGGGAATCCGGAGCGGCAGAAACCACAGGAGCGGCTGAAACCACAGGCACTGCAGAGACTACCGGCGCGGCAGAGACTACCGGCGCGACAGAAACTACCGGGGCGGCAGAAACAACCGGCGCGGCAGAGACTACGGGAAATACCGAGACTGGGGAAGCGGCAGAGACTACCGGGGCGGCAGATGGCTCGGAAACTGCAGGAACCGCAGGAGCCACAGAAGCGGTAGAAACGCCGGTGGATGATGCGGCTGCCACGGAATCGACAGAAAACGCCGACGCCAATGGTACGGGAGGTGTCAGCATAGCCCTGCAGTCAGCGGCCATGGAATCGGAGGCCGAAACAAATGCTGCCGGGGAGTCACTGGCAGAAGAGACCGGCGAGGAAACTTCCGAACCGACAGAGCAGGAAAAGGTATATGTGCTGACAACGGATGTCAATGTAAGAAGTATTCCTTCCGCCGACGGGGAACTGATGGGAACCCTGGGCCAGGGTGACGAACTGATCCGTACCGGCGAAAAAGACGGCTGGAGCGAGGTCATCTACAATGGGAATACCTGCTACGTAAAGAGCGATTATCTGAAATCCCTTGGAATGACAGAAGCCATGCCGGCGACCGTCACACCGGATTCTGTCAAAAAAGAAGATGGGACAGCTGCCGGAGAAGCTATTCACAGCGGGAAACTGGTGGTGATCGATGCCGGGCATCAGGCCCACGGCAACTCCGACAAAGAACCAGTCGGCCCCGGCGCCTCGGAAATGAAAGCCAAGGTATCCAGCGGTACTTCCGGAAAATACAGCGGTGTAGATGAGTATGTGCTGAATCTGGAAGTAGCCCTGAAACTGGAGGCAGAACTGCTTGCCCGCGGTTATGAGGTGATCATGGTACGGACCACCAATGACGTGGACATCAGCAACAGCGAGCGGGCTGCCGTAGCCAATGAGAATCACGCGGACGCTTTCATCCGCATCCACGCCGACGGAAGCGATGATTCCAGCCGCAACGGCTGCATGACCATCTGCCAGACTTCCGACAACCGCTACAACGGCGACATTTATGAGGAATGTTATGCTCTGGCGAAGTCCGTACAGGATCATCTGGTGGCAGCCACCGGCGCAAAGGACAACGGCGTCTGGCAGACCGACACCATGTCGGGCATCAACTGGAGCACCGTCCCCGTCACCATCGTGGAAATGGGCTATATGTCCAACAAAGAAGAGGATCTGCTGATGCAGACCGATGAATATCAGGAAAAAATCGTGAAGGGCATCGCCGACGGAATCGAAGCGTTCCTGACCGAATAAGCCGGAGCCCAGCCGACGGAATTGAAGCGTTCCTGGCAGAATAAGCCGGATCGATCCGGAAAACGCCGGACAGATCGGCAATGCCCGGACAGTCCGGGCATTGCCTGGTATACCGCATACAGTAAACCAGATACCTGCCGGCAGTTTCACCGGCAGGTATTTTCAGAAGGGAAAGGGGAAGACAGATGCAGTTTCGTCCGTGTATCGACATACATAACGGGAAAGTCAAACAGATCGTCGGGGGATCTCTTAGGGATCAGAATGATCAGGCCGTGGAGAATTTCGTGGCAGAGCAGGACGCCGCCTGGTTCGCCGGTTTCTACCGGAAGGATAATCTGACCGGAGGCCACATCATTCTTCTGAATCCGCCCACCTCCGAGTACTATGAGGCGACGAAAAATCAGGCTCTTGCAGCTCTGCGCGCCTGGCCCGGCGGTATGATGCTGGGCGGCGGTATCCATGACAGCAATGCGAAGGAGTTTCTGGAAGCCGGTGCCTCCCACGTCATCGTGACATCTTATGTCTTTAAAAACGGAACCATCCATCAGGAACATCTGAACCGGATCCGGGATGCTGTGGGAAAGGAACGCCTGGTACTGGACCTGTCCTGCCGGAAACGTGACGGCCGGTACTTCATCGTGACCGACCGGTGGCAGAAATTTACCGATGTTCCGGTGACCCACGAGACTCTGGACCGCCTGTCGGAATACTGCCAGGAATTCCTGATTCACGCGGCCGATGTGGAGGGCAAAGCCGCCGGGGTGGAAGAGGAACTGCTGCAGATGCTGGGGGAATGGCAGGGTATCCCCATCACCTACGCCGGAGGCGTCGGCAGCTTCCGGGATCTTGCCACGGTGAAAACCCTCGGCAAGAACCACGTGGACGTGACCGTGGGAAGCGCCCTCGACCTCTTTGGAGGATCCATGCCCTACCAGGAAGTGCTGGATACCTGTCGGGAGATACCGGTTGTCTCCGGAAAGTGAGGAAGTCCCGTCGGGAGGTACCGGTTGTCTGCAAAGAGAGCCACAGGAATGTTCGTATTTTTGGTTTTCATATTGCTTTTTTTCATTATTATTGATACTATACAGGGTGTAGTCTTCAGTGCCTGCGCCAATACGTGGGATAATAGGGAATCAGGTGAGAATCCTGAGCGATCCGGTCACTGTAAACAGCAAGTGATCTGTCAGATGCCATTGCGAGAAGCGAGAAGGCGGCAGAGAACGTGTGAGCTGTAAGCCAGGAAACCTGCTGAAGACCTTTTATGGCTATTGTTTCCGATGAAAGCAGTGCGCCGCTCACCTGTACAGTAAACAAACTATCCTCAGATGAGATTTTTTGAAGGCGTCTGTTTTTATTGAAGCAGACGCTTTTTTTATCGTATAGGATATTTTGGCAGGAGGAGAAGATTGAAAAAACAGATATGGCTTCAAGGGGCAGCCGTCCTGATGGCGGCACTGATTCTGGCAGGGTCGGCACCGGCGCAATCTGCCGCCGCGGACGTAAACAACAGTACAACCGGTGATGTGGCCGAGGTTACCGAGAACAGCACGGAACTGGCAGACGGTGAGTATACTCCGGACAGTTTTTCCTGGTCCGGCGGAACCGGAAAGGCGAAGATGTCCTGCGATAAAATCCTCGTGGAAAATGGGAAAATCTATGCCCACATCATTTTCGGGAGTTCCTATTACCAGTACGTGCGATCGGGAGACGAGAAGATCGAAGAGGTGGTTCACAACGGGGACACTTCAGAATTTCTTGTCCCGGTCGTTTTGAATCAGAACTATACGATCATGGCGCTGACGACCAGGATGTCCTCTCCCCATGAGATTGAATATACAATTTATGTGGAATTGAAAGCGGCTGCTGCCGGATCGGAGGAGTCCCCGGGGATTCCGGTCAATGAGCAGTATCAGGTGCTGGATGAAGAAGCCCCTGCGATTCTCGGACTGACCTGGTCCGGCGAACCTGTGACTACGGATTCGGACCAGATCCGGATGTACCATTACGAAAATGGATACACGCTGCTGGAAATACGGACAACAGAGGAGGCAGAAGAGGCACCAGAGGAAGATTCGGACGCGGATGCCAGTGCTCTTTACCGGAATCCGGTTCTGAAATACCTGATGATTCCTGAAAACGGAGAGATCCCTGCCGGAGTGGACCGCCAGGTGATCCTGGTGCAGCAGCCGGTAGAGGCTGTAGCTGTGACGTCGCCGGACGCACTGAACAGAATGGAAGAGATGGATCTTCTGGACCGGATTGCCGGTGTCGGAATTCCGGAAGAGCAGATTCCCATTGCTTCGGTGAAGGAAGCCATGGCCGGGGAGGAACCGGAGGTGGCGGCGATCGGAACGTATGACGATATATCCTATAAAGATCTGCTGATGGGAAAAATGGATTTACTGATAGAGGATGCAGCGATTCTGGAGGCCGGAGACGAGGCTCTTTATGAGCTCGGCAAACGGGCGGTTCAGATGAAACTGCCGGTGCTGGTAGATCTGAGTCAGAAAGAACAGACGCCGGAAGGAAGGGCCGCCTGGCAGGATGTATACGCTGAAATCTTTGGAACAGGGAGGATAGATGAAAAATGAGAAAGTACCAGGGGAAATATTTAGCTGTTTTGCTGGCGGTGGTTTGCGCGATGCCGGCAGCGTCATCGATGCCGGTTTACGCCGCAGAAGCAGAGAGCATTTCGGCAGAGAGCATTTCAGCAGAGACTGCTTCGGCGGAGGCAGCTGCGGCAGAGGCAGAGGAATTTGAGGAAGAACTGCCGGATGCAGACTCCGGGGCAGGCGAAGAGGTGGCACCGCCGGAAATTGCCGGTCTGACCTATGAATCCACGATGGATCTGGTATATGCCGACGGCTTCCATGTATTCTATTATAAAGATGGATATAAACTGATCGATGTACCCCAGAGCGGACAGTATCTGGTTATCCCGGAGGGGCAGGAGGCGCCGGAAGGACTGGATGAGGAGATTCAGCGTCTGTATCAGCCCCTCGACTCGATCTATATGGCTGCCACTGGCGTCATGTCCTTCTTTGATAAGTTGGGAACCATTGACCAGGTGTCCATGAGCGCACTGGACGAGAACGGGTGGCTGATTCCGGCTCCCGTCGCTGCCATGCAGGCCGGAACCATGGCATTTGCCGGAAAATACAGCGAGCCGGATTATGAGACCCTGGTGGGGAACGGCTGCGATCTGGCCCTGGAGTCCACCATGATTCTGCATACGCCCGAAGTACAGGAAATGCTCATGGATCTGGACATTCCGGTATTTATTGACCGCAGCAGTTATGAACAGGAGGTCCTGGGACGGGCGGAGTGGATCCGGGTTTATGGAGCCATGATGAACCGGGAAGAAGCGGCCGAGGCAGCCTTCGCCGAACAGAAATCGGTTGTAAATGCCCTGGAGGACTTCCCCAACACAGGGAAAACCGTGGCATTTTTCTCCATTAACTCCGACCGTTCCGTGGTGGTGAGAAAATCCCGGGATATCATTCCTAACATGATCGAACTGGCCGGAGGAAAATATATTTTTGAGGATCTGGATAATCCGGCCACAAAGAGTGCTTCCATGAATCTGACCATGGAGGAATTTTACAGCACCGCGGTAGATGCAGATTACATCATTTACAACGGGACCATTGAGGGGGCTCTGACTTCGGTGGACGACCTGCTGGCAAAAGACGCCCTGTTCTCTGAGTTTAAGGCGGTGCAGGAGGGTCATGTCTGGACGGTGGACCGCACCTGGTACCAGGATACGGCCAATATTGCTTACCTGATCACGGATATGAATATCATGCTGGCGGAGGCAGATCCTGCCGGGCTGACATTTATGAAGAAAATCTCTGAATAGACCGGAAAATCCGGGAAAACAATGTCGAAGATATCAGAAACCTAACCAGACTGGAGGAAATGCTATGTCGGGGACACCGATGCCTGCCGGCGGATACCATGCGGAAAATTTCCGCCGCCGAAGCAGATATACCATGGTATTCGCGGTACTCATTTTTCTGTTTTTGCTGATCGTTGTGCTGAATATTAATACAGGAAATGTTCATATTTCCGTGCCCCGGATTCTGGAAATCCTCTTTACCCGGGGTGGAAATAAGGATGAGGTGAACATTATCTGGAAGATCCGTATGCCCCGGATTCTGATGGGGGCGCTGCTGGGCGGGGCCCTGTCCCTGTCCGGTTTCCTGCTGCAGACCTTCTTTGAAAATCCGATCGCCGGTCCCTT
>CAMOYN010000014.1 GCA_946630035.1 uncultured Lachnospiraceae bacterium | reverse complement strand
GCAAGTACAAAGTCACGGTTGGTTTTAAGAACCGATACACCGGAACCTATACACTAGAATTCACGATTAATAAGGCTTCCCAGAAAATCACCGGTGTTACTTCAAAGAAATTTAAACGGAAGGCGGTTGCGAAGGATGGTACGACCTTTACACTAACGCCAAAAGCCAAAACAGCCATCACCTATAAATCCGGCAGCAAATATATTAAGGTCACCAAAAAAGGCGTAGTGACGATCAGCAAAAAGATCCCGAAAGGGACATATGTCATTACGATCACAGCGAAAAAGACCACCAATTACAAGGCCGCCACGAAGAAAATCAAGATTGTAATCAAATAAAGAGACAGAGAGACAGAGGACGTAAGGAGACAGGGGACGGACGAAGGAGACAGGGGACGGACGTGTGTCTCCCATTTGGGAGACACACGTCCGTCCCCTGTCTCCTCGTCCTTCCCCTGTCTCTTCCGGCCCCTGTCTCATTGTATGCAATGAGTCACCGGGATCCGTCCCTTTTGACTCATGGGGTCAGGCTTCTTCGTTCCAGAACAATTCATCCAGGGTTTTTCCCAGGACTTTACATATCTTGATGCACAGATTGATCGTGGGATTGTAATCCCCTTTTTCTATCGCGCTTATGGTCTGGCGGGATACGCCGGTTGCCCTGGCGAGATCTTCCTGTGACATATCCAGCCCCGCCCGCGCCGCTTTTAATCTCAGGTTCTTCATCCATTCACCTCCGACGAATCATTATCGGTCAGTTTTTTGACGAGGGCAACGATTCCCAGGATCGCAAACATGATACCGCAGAGGAAATTGATAAAGGGGGACTGAATCACTCCGTCCACTATCATATGGCCATGAAGCCATGTTTCGAAGGCGATAAACAGATTGAAAAGGGAGACCAGCGTCATAATGAGGATGTAACGGCCGAGCCGGGTGTTCAGTCCGACGTAGGCGTCATGCCAGATGCAGTATCCGGCCTGTACGAGAACGCCGACGAAGATCACCATAAAATGCAGGACGATCGGTTCCATCGGGATCTCGATGGCCGTTGTCAAAAAGCACAGGATGCCTTCTATGATCATAACGGTATAGAAGGCGATACAATATCCTTCCCCTCGTACTTTTTTCTGCATCTCATCGTATTCGGTTCTCAGCCGCCGGTTTTTATTGATGATAATCATAATAACACCCACCAGCAGCAGGCCAATGACCAGACCGAACGCCATACCCATGAGTCTTCCATTATTATACATATCCATACAATACCTCCTTCATATCGGGAACACGGAAACGTTCCTGGGTTTTGTCTAAATCAGAAACCAGGCCGGAAAATAAGATTTCCAGGTCAGAAACGGAGATTTCCAACTCGGCCTCATTTCCTCTCTGTAAGGATAATATACATCATCAAATGAAATATGTCAAGTATAATTTACAAAAGGATATCAGGAAAATCATTATGCTATAAATCTCTGGCGCTCTTTTTTTATAAGGTAACAATGCATGGTGTCACAGAGGCAAATTATTTTTCATTCCTGAATCATAAATAGTAATTATAATACAATAAATAACATAAAATTGACTGGCGGATTAGGTGGTAGTATTATTTAATCAAGAAGAGATATTTCTTACATAAGGCGAAGAATCGTGAAAATCACAGATGGAATATTGGCAGTCTGAAACGATAGAAACAGACAAACAGGAGGCGGACGTATGAATATCAATGCACTGATGATGGATCCCCAGGATAATGTAGTAACCTGCATGAATGAAGTGAAGGCGGGGGAGACAGTGGCCTATAAAAAGGCGGGGGAGCTGTGTACGCTGACAGCGAAGGAAGATATTCCTTATTGCCATAAAATCGCTATTTCCGATATCAAAAAGGGAGAAGCGGTCATTAAGTACGGCGAGAGCCTGGGAGAGGTATCGGAAGATATCGCCACGGGCCGCTGGGTGGCGGACCACAATCTGTTCAGCGTTCCCAGAGACTATGACAGTGAGCTGGCCGGGGATGATTTCGTGATGAGTGCGAAGCAGTCGGAAGGGGCACCGGATATGAAACCCTTCTCTTTCTGGGGATATCGCCGGGCGGAGGGACGGCCGGGCATCCGGAATCATATCCTGATTCTGCCGACCTGTGCCTGCGGAAGTGAGAGCTGCCGGATCGTAGCCAGTCAGGTTCGGGGAGCGGTTAACATTGTATTCAATACGGGATGTTCCGATGTGGCGGCGAATACAGAGATGAGCCAGAAAGTGCTGACCGGTTTTGCCTGCAATCCGAATGTCTATGGCGTAGTGATTATCGGTCTGGGATGTGAGACCGTTCCTCATCAGAAGCTGAAGGAAAAGATTCAGTCCATGACATCGAAACCGGTGGTGTCTTTTGGAATTCAGGACGAAGGCGGCACACTGAAAACCATCGAGAAGGCGGTGCGGGCGGCCAGAAATCTGGCGCAGGAAGCCGGGATGCAGCAGAAGGAACTCTTCGATGCTTCGGAATTCTTCCTGGGGATCGAATGCGGTGGTTCCGACGCGACCTCCGGCATTGCATCCAATCCGGCGGTGGGTGAGCTGAGCGACATCCTGGTGGATATGGGAGCCACTTCCATGATGAGTGAATCCATCGAGTGGATCGGCGGCGAGCATGTAGTAGCAAAACGGGCAGCCAATCGGCAGATTCAGAATGAGATCATTGAGGTCTGTCGTGCGTATGAAAATCATCTCACGGCGGCGGGACAGGACTGCCGCGCGGGACAGCCCACCCCGGGAAATAAGGCCGGCGGCCTCTCCACACTGGATGAGAAGAGCCTGGGCTGCATTCGCAAGGGCGGTACCCGGCCGATCGTGGAGGTGCTGGAGCAGGCGAAACGCCCCACGAAACGCGGCGCCATTGTGATGGACACGGCCGGCTATGACATTTCTTCCGTTACTTCCATGGTGGCGGCAGGATGCCAGGCAGTGATTTTCACCACCGGACGCGGAACCCCGACGGGAAATGCCATCGCTCCGGTTCTGAAGGTGACTGCCAATGCCAGAACCTATCAGAAGATGGAAGACAACATGGATGTGGATCTGAGCCCGATCGTCCGCGGGGAGAAGACCTACCAGGAGATGGGGAGAGAACTGGTGGGAGCCATTCATGACGTATGCAATGGAAAACTGACCAAAGCGGAAGCCTTCGGTTTCTCCGATGTGGCGGTCGACCATGTCTGCCGGTTTGTGTAAAGAAAAAACACCGCGTAAAGGAAAAGGTAAAGGAAAAACGGCGTGTAAAGGAAAAGGTAAAGGAAAAAACACCGTGTAAATAAAAAATACCGTGTAAAGGATATAACACGGACGATAAGTAATATGTAGATATTTTTGGAGGTAGAAAGATGGCCTGGAGTGAAAAAAGATACGATGAACTGATGGAAATCCTGAAGCAGACATCCCGTCCCGCGGCGGCCTATCCGGAAGAGATTCAGGCATTCCTGAATCTGGCAGAGTCCGAAGTGCACGAGAAGGAAGTGGCAGGACACGTTTACAAGAATTACGTCTGGAAATCCAAGAAGAGAAAAGCAGGAGCACCCCTGTACATTTATCTGCACGGCGGCGGCTGGGCCGTAGGCCATGACGACTGCGACTGCTACTATGGTTCCTGGATGGCAGATCAGATCGAAGGCGTCGTGGTGGACGTCGATTACACCACCTCCTATGAGGGCGACCTGGATGTCATGTACGCCCAGGTACTGGATGCCGTGGAATTTGCCACCAGCCACGTGGAGGAATTCGGCTGCGATCCGAAGCGGATCGTGATCGGCGGCTTCAGCGCCGGCGGCCACCTGACCGCAGGCATCACACTGAAACTCCTGGAAGAAGGAAAATGCCCCTTCGCCGGAGTAATCCTTGCCTACTCTCCGCTGGATCTCCGCCTGAAACCCCAGGCAGCACCGGCGACCGACAGAGACAAAGTCATGCAGGTCCGCGGCGCCGCCTACGAAGAACTGGTACTTCGCGGCGACGACAGCCGGAGAATGGACTACATCGTCAGCCCGCTGCTGGCACCGAAGACCCTGCTGGCGAAACTTCCCCCGATGATGGTCATCTCCGCACAGCTGTGCGAATTCCGGGATCAGGACGAGGACTTCGCCCGCATCATCACCCAGATCGGCGTTGAGACCACATCCTGCCGCTTCACCCAGTCCGGCCATGGCTTCATGCCCCACTTCCGCCAGGAATGGAAAGAGGCCTCCCTCCGCACCGCACGCTTCATCAAGAGCTTCTGATAAGACAGAGGGGACTAAGACAGAGGGGACGGTTCTTTTTGACTCATTGCATGCAATGAGTCAAAAAGAACCGTCCCCTCTGTCTTATTTATCTGAAACTTTCGTTGACAAGGCATGTTTTATTGCATAAAATGGAAGCGGGAGGTGATAGCATGCTTTGGAATGCAAAGAATGGACTTCTGGTTCTGGATGGGAAGTTTATGGATTATATCTCTTTCGGTTCCGGCGAACGGGCTCTGGTGCTGATCCCGGGGTTAAGTGACGGGCTGAAAACGGTCAGCGGGACGGCGCCGGGGATGGCCATGACATACCGGGAGCTGGCGGAAGAGTACTCTGTATATATGTTCAGCCGGATCCGGGATCTGCCGGAGGGGTATACCACCCGTCAGATGGCGGAGGACCTGGCGGAAGCGATGAAACGGCTGGAGATCCGGGATGCGTATGTGATCGGTGTATCCCAGGGAGGCATGATCGCCCAGTACCTGGCGATCGATCATCCGGAGCTGGTGAGCCGGATGGTGCTCACGGTGACGGCCTCCCGTCCGAATGAACTGATACAGGAGACGATGGATCGGTGGCTCACCTTTGCCCGGGCGGAGGACTACAGCAGCCTCCTGATCGATACGATGGAGAAATCCTATACGGAAGTATATCTGAAGAAGATCAGAAAAGTATATCCCCTGCTGACCCGCCTGTGGGAAGGAAAAGACTTCAAACGGTTTATCATTCAGGTGGACTCCATCCTGACCCACAACGCATATGAAGAACTGGATCAGATCTACTGCCCTACGCTGGTTGTGGGCGGGGAACTGGATCAGATCCTGGGGAAACATGCGTCAGAGGAAATCGCACGGAAACTCCCCGAAGGCAGACTGCATATTTACAGAGACTTCGGACACGGACTCTACGATGAAGCAAAAGACTGGATCCCTCGTGTGAGATATTTCGGCAAGAGCGGAGCATAAGACAGAAAGAGACAGGGGACGGTCCTCTGTCTCCTTTTTTATCTCATAGGAAATTTTCGAAGAAATTTCCTATGAGATAAAAACACTCCGTGAGGATGCGCCGATGCGCGTATAAGGAATTTTGTCGGCAGAGCCGACCGCGCATCGCGCAGCATCTCGCTCAGGCGAGATGCTTTTTTCTTATCCTGCTATTTTCTGCGGTTTTCTTTTTTTACCCACACATGCCAGCTGGGGGCTTTTGGCATGGGTTCATGCTTGATAATAGCCCGGATGACGCGGCGGTGGGTGTAGCAGCAGCATACAACCATGATACAGACAATGATCAGGATAATGGTACTCCGTTTCATTCCGTTGATTACTCCTTCTATCTTTTACAGCTTTGCGGCGAACTCGCGGATCTCAGCCAGTTTGGCGTCGGATTTATTTTCTTCCGGTATAACTTTTTCGTGTGACCTGAATGTGACCTTTAGAGGTAAGGAGACAAAGGACCGTCCCCTGTCTCCAGGAGATCTTTTATGTAGCGGAGGGAATGGATATAGTTTTCCTCGGGGGGAGAGGGGGGCATCTCGAAGGTCAGGATCCCGGAGAAGCCGGATTCGCGGATGGCCTGCAGGATTGCGGGGAAGTCCATGGCGGAATCCATGGGGGCGCAGCGGTTTTCTCCGGATATATCGATGGAGAAGCTGTGACGTCCGAAGGTGCGGATTATCTCGGCGGGGTCCAGGTGTTCATTATATAAATGCATTGTGTCCAAGTACATGAAAAGGACCGGGGAGTCGATCTGTCTCACATAATCGAGGGTCTCCTGCGGGTCGCAGAAGGCGTCCGCTTCCAGGTGATCGTCTGCTTCCAGGATCACGGGGACGGCCAGGGGTTCGCAGTAAGCGGTCAGTTCCCTCAGGCTCCGGTCAAACTGGCGGTAATAGATCTCCGGGGAGGAGGCATCCCGGAAAAGTCCCCGGACCGCGCCGATGACAATGGCGGGACGGCCCAGCTGGGCCGAGATATCGGCCAGGGACATGAGACGCTGCAGGCAGAGCTGCCGGTTTTCCTCGTCCTCGGAAGCCATGCTCAGCCCGTCTACGGTGTAGATCCGGCCCGTGGCCATGGCGGAGATCGTAAGAGAATATTTCTGCATCAGTTCCTGAAGCTCCGGCACGCTGTAGTCCCCCGGTCCTTTGATCGTGAGCTGGACACAGTCATAGCCGGCTTCTTTTGCCAGCTGGAACACCTGGAAAGGACTTCCCTGGAGAATGGCGGTGGTGCAGGGAAATGTGCCGGGAGAGATGATAGCGCTGGTTCGGATCATGTGAGGATACCTCCGTTTTATCTCGAAAGCAGATAAGACTCCCACCTCTGCAGGTGGGAGTGAGAACGAAGCCTGTCTCGGTGGGAGTCTAATCTCCTTCCGAGATAAACGCTCCGCGAAGATGCGCACGTGTGCGGTGCGGAAGGTGCCATGCGGCACCCGCACACGGCGCGCAAGACTCGCAAGCGAGTCTTGAAATATCCGGATCGCCCATAGCGATGGGTGCTTACCTGTGGTTTAGGATGTAGTCTTTCAGTCCCTGGTAGATTTCCTCCTCGTCAGGGGGGCATCCGCGGATACTGAAATCAAATTTCCGGGTACATTTTCCTACACCGAGAATACCCTTTTTTCCCTGATGTCCCTGGCCGATGGAGACCGTGGTGTCCAGCCGGTCGAGAAGTCCCTCTTCCCGGAGACGGTCCAGCGCCGGGATCAGCATACCGTAGCAGGCGCTGCAGGAGTCGGACTCGTCCACGGCATAGGAGACAGAGAGCAGCCGGTGCTCCCGGGGCGTGTCCTCGGCGGCTTCCCCTTCGCAGGTGATCAGCCGTAGGGAAGACAGGTCGGCGCTGCCCACCCCCAGAGCTTCCGCCATTCTGATGTAGGGAACGTCTTTCACCTCATAATTCAGCAGGGAGCAGGTGAAGGCATCGACCAGCACCGGATCCAGCGCAGCCATGACACAGTTGCGAACCAGGGGATTTCCTCCCTCTTCAAAGTCCGGATCCCCGCAGATGTGATCGATGACAATGAAATCCTGCCGGATACAGGTATTCAGATGGGCAATGGGTTTGTGCAGGCCCATGGTATGAAAACGGCGTTTCTCCCGGTTGGGGATCAGCCCTTTCATATTCTTCAGCGCACAGGTAATGTGGGTCTGGCAATGCCCCTTCAGCACAGGAACATTGATCAGAAAATCAAAATCCTCCACACATCCACAGATGGATAATTTCACCCCGGCGGCATCGACGGAAACCGCGGAATCTTTCTGGGTGTCGATCAGGCGGACATTATACTTCTCCGCCAGGCTCCGGTAGCCGCAGTACTCGAAAGCCTCGGAGGTCTTATCCCCCACCCAGGAACCTTCCGCAATGGAAATATCCGTAAATCCCTTTTCCTGCAAATATTCGATGATACCGGCGACCACCTCCGGGTGCGTCGTCCCTCCGAACTCCGCAGGAGAAGGGGTCACCAGATTTGGCTTGATGCCGATACGGATTTTGTCACAGGAAGGTGGCTGAACCGATTCCCCTGCCGTTGCCGGTACATTGATTTTCGCCAGAATATGCCCCGCAAGATCGGTCTGGGCCATCAGGCGCCGGGTCATTTCCCTGTAATCCGTCCCGTAGGAACGCCAGATTTCATTTTTGTTCATAATAACTCCTTACAGATGCCGTGGAACAGGGGACGGTTCCGTGTTCCATTTACGGCAGAATGTTGCCGGCGGCGAGGTAGATCTCGTACCACTCTTTCCGGGAGAGGGTGATGTCGGCCGCGGCTGCAGCATCGCGGATCCGGCTGGGTTTTGTGGTGCCGATGATGGCCTGCATCGGGATCGGGATGCGCAGGATCCAGGCCAGAGCGATGGCAGTGTTCGTTACGCCCTTTTCTTCTGCGAGTCGGTCGATCACCCGGTTCAGCTCCGGATATTTGTCGGAACCGAGGAAGACACCTCCGAAGAAGCCGTACTGGAGGGAGGACCAGGCCTGAACCACGATCTGATTCATGTCGCAGTACTCCAGAATGCTGCCGTCCCGCAGAATGCCGGCGTCGGTCTGGGTGTTAAAGTTAAATCCGGCATCCAGGGCTGGTGTGAAGGCGGCGCTCAGCTGGATCTGATCGGCGGCCACCGGAACCGGGAGCACTCTCTTCAGCCGCTCGATCATCATGGGATTGCAATTGCTGAGGCCGAAATTTTGCACCTTTCCGGACTGATGAAGGATGTCAAAGGCTTCCGCGATTTCCTCCGGCTCCATCAGGGCATCCGGGCGGTGGAGCAGCAGGGCATCCAGATGATCGGTCTGCATCCGCCGCAGGCTGCCGTCCACCGATTCCAGAATATGCTCCTTCGAAAAATCAAAATAGGTGATGCCAGGCTCCTTGTGGATGCCGCACTTGGTCTGGAGGAAAAATTTCTCCCGCAGGTCCGGCCGGTCGGCAAACACTTCGCCGAGGCGTTCTTCACAGGCACCATTGGCATAGATATCGGCGTTGTCCAGCATATTGATGCCGCTCTCGAGAGCCGTATCCAGCAGTTCTTCCACCTCCGGCACACTCAGCGCCTGAGTGGTGGTCTTTCCCGGACCGATACGCATCAGGCCCAGAATAATAGTGGAAACCGGGGTCTTTTCTTTACCAAATGGAATAAATCTCATCTTTTCGCTCCTTTGAGTATTCTGTCGCACTTTTATTATAAAAAGAAGTCAATATATGTCAAGAAAAAACAAAACCAATAGTTACAAAAACCCTGACATTTATCTTAATATAAGATGTTGACAAATCAACAACAAGTGGTATATTTAAGATACGAGGGGGATTTATGGAGACAGAAATCACAGAGTCAGGTAAGCGGTTTGAGAAGTTTGTGCTGCGGATTACCCAGATTTATATGGGGATGCAGAAGCTGAAGTGGAGCGAGATGGATTCACTGGATCTGAAAGGATGCCATGTGATGTGCCTGTTTGAACTGAACCGGGCGCCTCTGGGGATGACCGGTGCGGAGCTGGCCAGACAGTGCTCCGTGGACCGGGCGGCCGTATCCCGCATCATTGCAGATCTGCGGCGGCGCGAACTGGTTCAGATCGATGCGCTGGAGGGACGGAAAAGCTATCGGGCCCCCGTGACATTAACCGAAAGCGGTAAACAGGTGGCGGCCAAGCTGGACCGGAAGATCGAACGGCTGGTGCAGGTCATCAGCGGAGATTTCTCCGAAGGGGAGAGAGATTTTTTCTACCGGGCTCTGGAACAGATCGCCTTCAATCTGCAGGCAGAAGTCAGCAGATAAATATATAAGCCTTTAGTCTGCAGGCGAAAGTCAGCAGATAAACAGATAAATGGAAGATACCGAAAATGAGGTAACTGAAAAAGATATCTGTAAAGGGAGAGAAGGGCCGCAGGACTGCACAGGGAGGCAGATTTGCGGCAGGGGAATCGTTGCTGCGCGGCGCGGAATGAGCAGAGGGAGCTCCCGTTGCCCCAGCTTGCGATACAATGGATTTATTCGGTTGGGAGGCTGCCAGGAATGGCAGCCTCTGTTTTTCTGCCCAATACAGGCGGGGACAGAAGGAGACAGGGGACGGTCCTTTGTCTCCTTTTTCAGCAAAAAAGGAGACAAAGGACCGTCCCCTGTCTCCTCCTGTTTCCTTAGTCGTCCATTTCCATGGTGGCGTAGATGGCGCGGATGGCGTCTTCGTAATTCTCCTCCGGGGTTCCGATCAGGAGGTTCAGTTTGCCGGCGCCCTGGTTGATGGTGCTGATTTCGATTCCTTCCCGGGTGAGGGCCTGAAGGACCCGGACGTTGGCGTCGCTGGCTTCGGTGCCTTTCTCGCCGACGACGGCGATGAGAGAGAGGTTTTCCTTGACGCCGAGAAAATCCGGGTGCAGTTCGTCCCGGATCTCTGTGAAAAGTTCTTCCCGGCAGGTCGCCAGAATGTCGCTTCGGATCACCAGGGTGATGGAATCGATGCCGGTGAGGCAGTATTCAAAGGGAAGCTGCCGTTCCTTCAGAATGTCCAGCATGATGGCGCTGAAACCGGAGCCGTCGCTGACCATGACCTTCTCTACCTGAATGACGGACATGCCCTTCTGGCCCGCCACTCCGACGATGGGATATTTTTTCTGGTCCTTCGGCAGCTTGCGGACAATCATGGTGCCGGGGTTTTCCGGGTCGTTGGTATTGCGGATGTTGATGGGAATACCGAGGTCGGAGGCGGGAAGCACCGCGTCGGTGTGCAGCACGGAGGCGCCCATGTAGGACAGGGTTCTCAACTCCCGGTAGCTCAGGTATTCCACGGTTTTCGGCTCGTGGATAATCCGGGGGTCCGCCGCCAGCAGACCGGAGACATCCGTCCAGTTTTCATAGAGATCCGCCTGAATGGCGCAGGCGGCCAGACTGCCGGTGACATCGGAACCACCCCGGGAGAAGGTGTGGATATTTCCCTCGGAATCCGCTCCGTAGAATCCGGCAATGACGGCATTTTTCAGAGGGCGCAGTGCCGCTCCCATGGCGCGCCGCGTCATGGGCAGATCCAGCTTCCCGTCCGCTCCGAAACAGACACACCACTCCGGATCCACGAAGGTGAAGCCCAGGTATTCCGCCAGGATCCGGGAATTCAGATACTCTCCCCGGCTCTCTACATAGGCTTTCTGCGGATTCCCGGCCAGATGCTCCGCCAGAACCGCCATCTCTTCCGCAAGGGGAAATGTCAGGTCGAGTCCCTGCAGGATCTCCCGGTACCGGCTCTCCACCAGAGCCAGATCCTCCGAAAAACTGCGCCCGGCGGCGGCATCCTCATAGCACTTTATGAGCAGATCCGTCACTTTGATATCCTCTGCAAAACGCTTCCCCGGTGCCGAGGCCACCAGATACCGGCGATCCGGATCCCGGGCAACGATATCCCTGATTTTCTTAAACTGACCGGCATCTGCCAGTGAGGTGCCTCCGAATTTTGCCACTACGGTTCTCATGTATCTATCTCCTCTGATCCGGCTTCTGCTGCGCATTTTCCCTGCTGTTCGCCGGTGCTGCTACATTCAGCATTACCCCAATACGTAATGCCTGTCGAGCTGTCAGATTCAGCATTACCCCAGAGCGTAATGCCTGGTTGTGCCGTACAATTTAACTACTATACCATGCATGTGGGAAAATAGCAATTGTGTGTACCGGATTAGGGGAAATATCTTAATTTCTTGTGTAAGGGATTTGGGAAATTCCGTGTCTGTAGCCGAACCAAAAAACAGTGGTTGATTACCGCTTTGGTAAATGATAAAATTATGACAACAAATTGTACCGGATGATACCGGTTTCAGGAGCATCCACGGAGAAATAAAAGGAAAGGAAGAGATAATATGAGCAGGAAAAAAATGGATTTTACGGAGCACGCAGGGGAGATCATCCGGGCACTGAAACCGGGAACTTTGCTGACGACGAAGGACGGCGACAAGCTGAACAGCATGGTGATCGGCTGGGGGACGATCGGCATCAACTGGGGGAAACCGGTATTCATCACCTACGTCCGGAAGAGTCGTTTTACCCACGAGCTGCTGGATAAAAATCCGGAATTTACCATCAATGTACCCACAGGTGCCTTTGATCCGAAGATTCTGAAAATCTGCGGCAGCAAAAGCGGACGGGATATGGATAAGATCAAGGAAGCCGGACTGACGCCGGTGGATCCGGAGACCATATCGGTTCCCGGTTTCAAAGAGTTCCCCCTGACCCTCGAGTGCCGTGTGATCTACTGCCAGGATCAGGACCCGGCGGGATTTGACAAGGATTCTCTGGAACGGCTCTATCCTGCCGATGCGGCCGGACACAGAGATTTTCATACCACCTATTACGGAGAGATTGTAAACGCTTATATAATAGAAGACTGAGTATGGCGGCATTCAGGAAGGCCTTGGCGTTCCTGCCGCCCAGGATCTTTGACGGAGCGAGAAGATGAAGATATTTCTGGTGGAGGACGAGTGGATCGTCCGCGAGGGAATCAAGAATAATATCGACTGGGCCGGGCACGGATATGAATTCTGCGGAGAAGCCAGCGATGGAGAACTGGCTTTTCCCCAGATCGAAAAATGCCGGCCGGACATTGTGATCACGGATATCCGGATGCCTTTTGTGGATGGGCTGGAATTGTCACGGCTGATCCGAAAGGAAATGCCGGAGACGGAAATTATTGTCCTGACCGGTCATGAAGAATTTCAATATGCCCAGGAATGCATACGGATCGGAGTGGCCCAGTATCTGCTGAAGCCGGTAAACGGAGGCGAACTGCTGGCGGAGGTGGGAAAACTCGCAGAGAAGATAAGAGAACGCCGGCAGGATGAAGAGATCCGGAAACGCTACGAAGAGGAGCAGGAAGAACGGCTGCTGGCGGAGAAAAAAGAGCTGTTCCGGCAGATGGTGACAGGAGGCATTTCCTCCGGAAAACTGTGGGATCGGGCAGGAAGCCTGGGAATCGACCTCTCAGCGATCTGGTACAATATTGTATTATTTCACATGCAGTCTCTTCACCATACCCAGGAAGAATATTCTCACAGAATCGTACGTCTGGAAGGATGGCTGGAAAAAGCCGCCGAAGAGTCGGATGTTCTGATCTTTGACCGGGGGCTGGAAGGAAAGGCATTTATTTTTAAGGCAGATACGGAAGAGCAGCTGCAGCATCGGCAGGATGAATTCCTGTCACGGCTGGAGGAACAGCTGGAGCAGGCCGGACACATCCGCTATTTCGGCGGGAAAGGGAAAGCCGTAAACCGGCTGAGGGAGCTGCCGCTGTCCTTTGAAACGGCCAGTCACGCATTTGCACATCGATTCCTGATGGGAGAGAGCCGGATCCTCGAAGGAGGCGGACTGGCAGAGTCCCTCTCTTCCGATGAGGAATCCTTTGACATAACCACGATTGACCCTGGACAGGTAGACCGGGAAAAGCTGAAAACATTCCTGAAGCTGGGAGACCCGGAGGAAATCGTATTTTTCGCAGAAGAGTATTTCCGGGGGGTGAAAGACGCTATGAAGTCTGCCATTTTCCGGCAGTATGTGGCGATGGATGCTTACTTTGCCGTGGTGGAATTTCTTCATGGCATTCAGGTAGAGAAAGAGGAAGCAGAACCTCTGGATGTGGCTTCCGGCGTACTGCAGACGGAGGAGAGTACCATGCAGTATATGGTACGTCTTCTGAAAAAAGCCATGGAACTGAGAGAACGGAGCGCCAGCAGCCGTTACCGGGATGTCACAGAAACCGTAATTCAGTATATCGAAGACCATTATGCGGACAGCGAACTTTCACTGAATGAGGTCGCCGCCCATGTAAATTTCTCCCCGAACCATCTCAGTACCATATTCAGCCAGGAAAAGGGACAGAATTTTGTAAAATATCTGACGGATTTCCGGATGCATAAGGCGAAGGAGCTGCTTCGGTGCAGCAGTCTGCGAAGCAGTGAGATCTGTCTGGAGGTGGGGTACAAAGATCCCCATTATTTCTCCTACCTGTTTAAAAAGACACAGGGAATGACGCCCACGCAGTATCGGCAGACCCGGGGGAACGATGGCACGCAGTAGTATCGGCAGACCCGGGGGATAAAGGAACCCCTTAACACCGGCAGGAGGCAGCGTATGAGGCAGAAAATCCGAGATCTATATGTGCATTCTTCCCTGGCGGCGAAAATCCGGGTCTCCTATCTGATCCTTCTGATTCCGGTTACCGCTTTCGTTGTATTTGCCTTTTTTATTCTCTGGCGCGGAAACCAGAGCTACTCGGACATGCTGGAATCCGTGGTGACAGCCAGCGAATTCAGTCTGGATTTCAAGAAGGATTATGACTACGAGACCTACCTTGTGATCGTAGAGAATAAAACACCGGAGGAATCGGAACTGAACTCTCTACTGGGAGAAGCCGGGAGAGTAATCACCGGGCTGGAGGCATTGACGACAGGGAAAGAGAACCAGGAAAGGCTCCGGGGAGTCAAAAAGTATCTGGAAAATCTGAGAACGTATCAGTCCCGGATCGAGGAAAACCTGCGGGAAGGGGACCGGTATGACGATAATATAGAAATCTGGGAAAACGATGTTCAGATCGTTACCGCCCTGATTCAGGATACGGTTTCCCAATATATTTACTACGAAATACGGGATCTGGAACGATCGAAGGCGGAGTTTGAACATGTCTATTTGAGAATGCTGCAGATGATCATTCTGATTTTCCTGCTGATTGTGGCGGTGATTGCGGCCTTGTCCTATATGATCCCGCGAAGTATCTCCCGGCCGATCCGGACACTGAGCCAGGTGACAGAACAGGTAGCCCGGGGAGATCTGACCGTGCGGTCGGATATTCAGGCCGGAGAGGAAGTGACGGCGCTCAGCGATTCAATGAACACGATGATCGATAAGATCAACGAGCTGCTGGATCAGGTGAAGGAAGAACAGATTCACCTGCGCAAGGCGGAATTTCAGCTTTTGCAGTCGCAGATCAATCCCCATTTTCTGTATAATACACTGGATGCAATCATCTGGCTGGCGGAAGGCGGTCACCAGAAACAGGTCGTTCATATGGTAGGAAGCTTGTCTGAATTTTTCCGGACCTCCCTGAATCAGGGAAAAGATATTATTACGGTCCGGGAAGAGATGCAGCACGCCCGGAGTTATCTGGAAATCCAGCAGATGCGCTATCAGGATATCCTGCGATATGAAATTGTGGTGGCGGAGGAGCTGATGGACTGTCTCATTCCCAAGATCACCATACAGCCCCTGGTGGAGAACGCACTTTACCACGGGATTAAGAATAAACGAGGGCTGGGTACGATACAGATCAGCGGCATCCGGGAAGGAAATCTGGCCATACTGCAGGTAAATGACGACGGCATCGGTATGGAAGAAGAGCGGCTTGAGCGCGTCCGGGAAGGCATCCGGAACCACGCGCCGACGGATTCAGGAATCTACGGACTGTATAATGTCAATGAACGGATCCGGCTGAATTTCGGAGAAGAGTATGGAATTACCATAGACAGCACCTACGGCAAAGGAACCAGCATCCGGATCTGCCTGCCCTGGAGCGAGAACGATTAAGAGATCAAAAATAAGACGACAGTCGGATAAAAATGAACTTATTTCGGAGAAAAACAAAATCAATCTGAAAACTGAGAAAAAATCAAACCTCTGTGTGATTTATCTTCATGGATTTTACCTCCGGTAACGGATAAGATGATATCAGAAAAGGGAGATCGAATCCCGAAAATAAAAAACAGGAGGTTTCACTATGAAGAAGAGAGTATTGGCAGCAGCGCTGGCCCTTGTGATGGCAGGTGCCATGACCATGGTTCCCATGAGTGCAAAGGCAGAGGAAGGCGAACTGATCAAGGTTGGCATCATCAACAATGACCCCAACGAGTCCGGTTATCGTACAGCCAACGACAAGGATCTGCAGGCCATGTTCAACGAAGAGAACGGATATGACGCATCCTTCGCTTACAGCCTGAAGAATGACGAGCAGATCAACGCAGCTCAGAAATTTATCCAGGATGACGTAGATTATCTGCTGCTCTCCGCAGCCGATACCGCCGGTTGGGATTCTGTACTGCAGGATGCACAGGATGCAGGTATTCATGTTATTTTGTTTGACCGTACCATCGACGCAGACGAGAGCCTGTATGATGCTTCCATCGTTTCCGATATGGCCAAAGAAGGCGAGACCGCAGTAGAGTGGCTGAAGGGCCAGGGCCTGGATGAGTACAAAGTCATCCACATCCAGGGCGTTATGGGATCCGCTGCACAGCAGGGACGTACCGGTGCCCTGACCGCTGCCGTAGAAGAAAATGATAACTGGAGCCTGGTAACCGAGCAGACCGCGGAATGGAACGCTGAGAAAGCACAGCAGATCGTTCAGTCCGTCATCGACTCCGGCGAATCCTTCAACGTAATCTACGCCGAGAACGACGATATGGCCAAAGGTGCCGTAGCCGCTCTGGACAAAGCCAACATCTCCCACGGCGTCGGCAAAGACGTCATCGTCATGGGCTTCGACTGCAACAAGTGGGCTCTGGAAGAACTGCTGGCACAGAACTGGAACTACGACGGACAGTGCAATCCTTTCCAGGCCTCCTACATCAACGACATCATCCAGAAACTGGAAGCCGGTGAAGAGCTCGAGCAGAAGACCATCATTATGGAAGAAGTAGGCTTCGATGCCACCACCATCACCCAGGAAGACGTAGACAAATATGGCATCTGATGAACCAGCCTTCAAAAGTCATGTAGTTGTAAGCTCGCTTACAACTACATGACCTTGGAAGGCGCAAAAACATGAGTAAGGAGCCATTTTTCGAAGAAAAATGAGCGGATTACGAATGTTTTAGGATTGCGAGAGTGCGAAGCACGAAGCAATCCGGGTTCATCATATGTATTTCGAAGAAAAATGAGCGGAGCTAAAAAATGCGGCGCGGCGCGGCAACGGAACGCCGCGCCGCATCTGACGTGAAAGAATACGCGGAGCCCTCAGCCTGCGTATGGAAAGGGAAAATCAATGAAAGAAAAATCCATACTGGAAATGCGGAATATTACCAAGACGTTTCCCGGTGTCAAAGCACTTCAGGGGGTGGATTTTACTCTTTGCGCAGGTGAGATTCATGCGCTGATGGGAGAAAACGGAGCCGGGAAATCGACGTTGATCAAAGTACTGACCGGTGTCTATGGCAAAGACGGCGGCGAGATCTACCTCAAAGGAATCGACGGGGCGGTCACGATCCGATCTCCGCAGGAGGCACAGAAGCTGGGGATCAGTACCGTCTATCAGGAAATCACGCTGTGCCCGAACCTTTCGGTGGCTGAGAATATGTACATCGGCCGGGGGGAGGGACAGCTGCAGAACTGGAAAAAGATGAACCGGGATGCGGATCAGATCCTGCGGTCTCTGGATGTCCCCGCACAGGCAACCCAGCAGCTGGGAAGCTGCTCTCTGGCAGTGCAGCAGATGGTTGCCATCGCCCGGGCGGTGGATATGGATTGTAAGGTTCTGATTCTGGACGAACCAACCTCTTCTCTGGACGAGCAGGAGGTAGCTAAACTGTTTGGTCTGATGAGAGACCTGAAAGCCAGAGGAGTCGGCATCATTTTCGTAACCCACTTCCTGGATCAGGTCTATGAAGTCTGTGATAAGATCACCGTACTGCGGGATGGCCAGCTGGTGGGAGAATATGAGATCAAAGACCTGCCGAGAGTAAAGCTGGTTTCTAAAATGCTGGGCAAGGAACTGGATGATATGTCCGACATCCGCAGCGAAGAAAAGGAATATGAGGTGAAGGAAGGCGAAGTACCGGTGTACGAAGCCGAAGGACTGCAGAGCAACTCCGGTATCCGCCCCTTCAATTTCTATATAAAAAAGGGAGAAGTCAATGGATTTACCGGCCTGCTGGGATCCGGCCGAAGCGAGTGCGTCCGCGCCATTTTCGGTGCCGATCACGTCGTGAGCGGTTCCGTTAAAATGAAGGGAAAACCGGTAAAAATCACAAAGCCCATCGATGCCATGAAGAACGGCATTGCCTACCTTCCGGAAGACCGGAAGCGGGACGGCATCATCGGGGATCTGTCCGTGCGGGATAATATCATCCTGGCGCTGCAGGTGCTCAAGGGATTCTTCAAGCCCTTCACACGGGCCGAGGCCAACAAATTCGCCGATGAGTATATTAAACTTCTGGAGATCAAGACCGCTTCCGCGGATACTCCGATCAAATCCCTGTCCGGCGGCAATCAGCAGAAAGTGATCCTGGCCCGCTGGCTCCTCACTCACCCGGAATACCTGATTCTGGATGAACCCACCCGCGGAATTGATGTAGGCACAAAAGTGGATATACAGAAACTGGTACTGAAGCTGGCATCCGAAGGAATGAGCGTGACCTTCATTTCCTCCGAGACCGATGAGATGCTTCGCACCTGCTCCCGCCTCGTGGTTATGAGGGACGGGAAAATGGTGGGAGAGCTGACGGGAGATCAACTGACCCAGAGCGGAATCATGAATGCCATTGCCGGAGGTGAAGCAGATGAGTAAAAAGGCAGAAAACAAAGAAGGCTTCTTCCGGAGTCTCCTGAGACAACAGATCTTTATCCCACTGGCAGCCCTGCTGATCCTGGCAGTATTCAATCTGATCATGGATCCCGGTTTCTTCCGGATCAATCTGGGACCCAACAGCGCCGGCAATATGGTGCTTTCCGGCTACCTGATCACCATTCTGGACTACGGCTCGGAGCTGGCCATTCTGGCCATCGGTATGACACTGGTGACCGCTGCTTCCGGCGGGCAGGATATCAGCGTAGGCGCTGCCATGGCCATCGCAGGCAGCGTAGTACTGAGGGTACTCTGCGGAACCAATTCCCGGCCGGACACCCTGCAGGCACCGATCATCGTAGCATTTCTCATCAGCTGCGTGGCAGCGATGCTCTTCGGTGCCTTTAACGGTATACTGGTTGCTTACTTCAAGATTCAGCCCATGGTAGCCACCCTGATCCTTTTTACGGCCGGCCGCTCCATCGCCGCCTGGATCAACAACAACGAACTGCCGATCATCAGTGATCCGGTCTTCGGTTATTTCGGAAACTTCATTCCCGGAATCCCCGTACCCACCCCGTTTTTCATTGCGGTGGCCTGTATGATTGTGATCTTCCTGGTACTGAAATTTACCAATCTGGGTCTCTACACCCAGGCCGTCGGAATCAACGCGGATTCTTCCAGACTCAACGGTCTGAATCCGGCGTTTATCAAATTTATCACCTTCGTCATCCTGGGGCTCTGCGTAGCCGTGGCCGGATTTATCAAAGTCAGCCGTCTCTCCTCCATCAACTATTCTGTCATAGCCAAGGACATTGAGATGGATGCCATCCTGGCGGTGGCTCTGGGCGGGAATGCCCTGGGCGGCGGAAAATTCAACATGCCGGCCTCCATCCTGGGTGCCTATGTCATCCAGTTCCTCACCACCACCCTGTACAAATTCAATGTACAGTCCGATGCCCTGCCAGCCTACAAGGCTGTCGTGGTCATCATCCTGGTGGTGCTCAGCGCCCCCAGCGTGCGGGAATATCTGGGAAGAATCGGAAAGAAATATGCCGGAACAAGGAAGGAGGCTGCCTGATATGTCAAAGAATAACAAAAACACAGCCACAGGCCGCAGCTTCCGCATCAGCCACATGACAGACACCAATCTGCTGCTGGCCATCACCATCATCGTTTTCTTCGCCATGTATATCGGTGCCATAGTCTTTCAGGGAAAAGGATTCCTGAAACCCCAGACATTCTTTAACATCCTGAACGCCAACGCTGCCCTGATCGTCGGATCCTGCGGCATGAGCCTGGTCATGATCTGCGGCGGCATCGACATTTCCATCGGCGGCGTCATGGCCCTGGTCAGCATGTGCTGCGCCGTATATCTTGATTACCAGGGAGGAAACGTGGCCGTGGCAATCCTCATTGCCATCGGGATCGGACTGGCCTTCGGCATCGTGCAGGGACTGCTGGTAGCCTACCTCGATATCCAGCCCTTTATCGTATCTCTGGCGGGTATGTTCTTCGCCCGGGGTATGACTACGATAGTCAACACCCAGCCCTTCAATGTGAAAAATGAGGCCTTTACAGCCCTCAAGGAAACCCGGATCATTGTTCCTTACATGGGATCCGTAAACAAAAAAGGAATCTATGTGAACGCATACATTGAGATCGGAGTGATTGTGGCGCTTCTCGCGGTAGTGATTCTGTTCTGTTTCCTCCGCTGGACCAGAACCGGGCGGCATTTCTATGCCATCGGAGGCAACTCCCAAAGTGCTCTGATGTTGGGAATCAATGTGCGCAGAACCCGGTTTACGGCCCATCTGCTCTGCGGACTTCTCGCCGGTATCGGAGGCTTCGTATACTTCCTTCACGTGGGGTCCGGCTCCGCATCCCATGCCTCCGGCCTCGAGATGAACGCCATCGCCTCCTCCATCATAGGAGGCACCCTCCTTACCGGAGGCGTCGGCAATATCATAGGAACCTTTTTCGGCGTTCTCTCCCTCAGCACCATACAGAACATTGTGGCTTCTGCCGGCCTGGATCAGGCCTGGTGGACCGGCATCACAATTGCAGCGATGCTCTGCATCTTCCTCGTGATTCAGAGCATCGTGATGGCACGCAAAAACCGCATGAGCCGCTAGCGTGGGGACGGGTGCCTGCGAAAGGCGGGATGCACGGAGGCGGGGACTGGTGCCGTCGAGAGGCGGGATGATCGAGCCCTGGAGACTGGTGCACTATAAAGGTGGGATGTTCGAGCCCCGGGGACTGGTGCCGTCGAGAGGCGGGATGCTCAAACCCTGGGGACTGGTGCCGTCGAAAGGCGGGATGCTCGAGTCCTGGAGACTGGTGCACTTTAAAGGCGGGATGCTCGTTTCCCCGCAGGCACGTAACGAAATATCCTCGGACTGAAGGGGCCGACTCCGCCTGCTTTGCGGACGAGATATCTGGACTGCTTTTCGC
>CAMOYN010000013.1 GCA_946630035.1 uncultured Lachnospiraceae bacterium | reverse complement strand
GGCAGGCGCCGGAGCGCTTCCGCGCGGCCGATTTCATAGGCCTGCCGCATTTTCTCTGTGTCATGCTCGATCCGGCTGACCGGCAGAGCTTCCGGTGGACGGATGACAAAGGCCTCGCCGGCCTCTTCCTGAAGAGCCACGTAGCGAAGTATATTATTATAATTGGACGGACGCCGGTTCATTTCCCGGATAATGGCGGGATATTTTTTCAGCAGTCGGTTCATCTGGGGCTGCAGGGAGGATGGTTTCTTCAGGTAACCCTTCGGCCGGGTCAGTACAACTACATTTTTCTGATAACCTTCCCTTTCCATGAAGCGAAGAGGGATCGAGTCTGAAATCCCCCCATCCAGATACAATCTTCCTTCGATGGAGACCGGCCGGGCGAAGATGGGCATGGAGGCAGAAGCCTGAATCCACTTGAGATCCTCCCGTTTTCCATCTTTCAGCTTCTGATATACAGGACGCCCTGTTGCCACATCAGTAGCCACCACGTAAAATACCATCGGATTCGCTTCAAAGGTTTCCGTGTCAAACAGATCCAGCTCCTCCGGTACTTTGTGATAACAGAATTCCTCGTTGTAGTAATCGCCGGTGGTAATCAGAGAACGAAAACTCCCATAATGCGATTCTTTCGCAAACCGCAGATTATATCGAATCGTCCGCCCCGGCTGCCGGGATTTGATATTACATCCGAAGGTGGCACCGGCAGAAACACCGACCGTACCGTCAAAATCAATCCCATTTTCCATAAAAATATCCAGAACTCCGGCGGTGAACAGCCCTCGCATGGCGCCGCCTTCTAAAACAAGACCATGTTTCATACACAATGTCCCCTGAATTTTAGTATAGTCGAGTTTTGTCAATTATAACATTCTTTTGACGGGATGGCAATCAGAGGAAATGCCGGCCTGTACAGACATGATTCGGTTGACATTTTCGTCTCTTCCATATAAGATAGGCGAAGAAAACAGGCGCTGCTGTGTCAGAAGCCTGTCTTTTGTCATGTCTGAAGACAATAACGATAACAGACGACAAAGTAATTATTACTTTGTATGTATGCTGCGCCGGACTATAAATCATCGGAGCCAATACTGTTCCGTGACGATAGAATCTGTATGAGGAGTTACAATATGAATCCGTTTGATATTTTAAAATTAAGGAATGCGAAGAACCAGTTTGAGCAGAATCACCCGAAGTTCGGGCCGTTTCTTCGTGCGGCATATGAGACTGGTATCCGGGAGGGATCGGTGATCGAGATCTCCGTCACACCTCCGGAGGGTGGTCCCATCGTGACGAATCTGAGGGTGCAGGCTTCGGATCTGGAGATGCTCCAGGAACTGATGCAGCTGGCCATGAAGAAAAACAAACAGAAAACAGATCCGGATACGGAAATGCCGGAAGAAACGATGTGGACATAAAGAGGAACAGAATATGAAGATTATCATTGGCCTGGGAAATCCGGGGATGAAATACGCCGGAAGCCGCCACAACATGGGATTTGCCGTGGTGGATGTTCTGGCGGAGCGGCATGGAATCCGGGTGAACATCAGCCGTCACAAGGGGCTCTGCGGTGCAGGGATGATTGGCGGGGAGAAGGTTCTCCTGGTAAAACCGCAGACCTATATGAACAACAGTGGAGAATGTGTCCGCCCGGTGGCGGATTATTACAAGATCGATCCGGAAGACATTCTGGTGATCTATGATGATATCAGTCTGGATGTAGGCCAGATCCGTGTCCGCGGGAAGGGCAGCGCCGGCGGTCACAACGGCATGAAGAGTATCATCGCTCATCTTGGCTGCCAGACCTTCTCCCGGGTGAGGGTCGGTGTCGGTGACAAGCCGGCGCAGATGGATCTGGCAGATTATGTGCTGGGACATTTTGCGGCCGGGGATCTGCCGGCGGTGCGGGATTCCTTCGAGCGGGCGGCGGATGCGGCCGAGACCTGGGTGAAAAGCGGCGTGGACGAAGCCATGAACCGCTTCAATGCCTTCGAACGTGCACCAAAGTAAACCGGAACACAAGCTCCGGTGGAACGAGGGGACGGTTCCTGCGTTCTATCTGGTGGCGCATGTAGAGAAATGGAACGCAGGAACCGTCCCCTCGTTCCACCTGGCGAGTGCGGAAGAACGCCGGCGAGTGTGGAAGTGGCGGTAGAAAGGAGGCGTGGAGGAAATGGCATATTTGTTTCATAGCCCGATGGAAGAACTGATTCAGTTTGAAGATGCAAAGAAGGAACTGATGGCCGGGCGTGGGCCGCTGGCGGTGAGTGGCTGTGTGGATTCTCAGAAAATTCATCTGGCCTGTGAGCTGACGGCAGAGGTTCCTCTGCGTCTGATTGTCACGTACAATGAGAGCCGGGCGCGGGAGATCTGTGAAGATGCCCGGAGTTTCTGCCCGGATATTTTCTATTATCCCGCGAAGGACGTGCTGTTCTACCAGGCGGATATCCAGGGAAATCTCCTGAGCCGGGAGCGGATGGCGATCCTGAAGCAGATTATGGAGGAAGGCCGGGGGACGATTGTCACGACCATCGATGGCTGCATGGACCGGATCGCTTCGCCGGGGGAGGTCTACCGGCGTCTGATCACGCTGGAGCCGGGGGATACCATTTCCCTGCCGGATATGCGGGATCAGCTGACAAAACTGGGGTATGAGAGAATGCCCCAGGTCGAGGCGTCCGGGCAGTTTTCGATCCGCGGAGGGATTCTGGATATTTATCCGCTGACCGAGGAAAATCCGGTGCGGATCGAGCTGTGGGGGGATGAGATTGATTCCATCCGCAGCTTTGACTGTGAGAGCCAGAGATCCCTGGAAAATCTGACAGAAGCTCATATCTATGCAGCCAGTGAGATGCCCGCCGTGATAGGCGGAAAATATGTCGCCTCAGTTTCCGTGCTGGACTATTTTCACAAAGAGGCGGCGGTGATTCTGGATGAACCAAGCCGTCTGGAGGAAAAGGCCAAAGGGGTTTCCAAGGAATTTCAGGACAGCTGTCAGATGCGTCTCGAAAAGGGATATGTCAGCGATGAGCCGATGCCGGAGCTGCTCTCGCCGGAGGAGGTTTTTGAAAAACTGACCCGAGGGAGGACGCTGCTGATGACCGCGCTGGAACAGCGGAATCAGGTGGTCCGGGAAAGAAATTCCTTTACCGTGATGGGGAAGACCACGGTCAGTTATGCCGGGAATTTTGACGGACTGATCCGGGATCTCACTCGTTGGAAGAAGGAAAAATACCGGATTGTCCTGCTGACGGCGTCGCGTACGCGTGCCGAACGTCTGGCAGGAAATCTGCGGGATTATGACCTGGCGACCTTTTTTGCGGAGGAGTCCGGGAAAAGGGTGGAGGAAGGTCAGATCCTGGTGACGATCGGTAGCATACACAAGAGTTTTGAGTATCCCCAGATTCGTTTCGCCGTGATTTCCGAGGGCGACCTCTTCCGGCGGGAGCGCAAAAAGAAACGCCGCGCTTCGGCCTATGCCGGCGAAAAACTCCGGGATATCTCCGAACTGTCCGTGGGCGACTATGTGGTGCATGAGAACCACGGTCTGGGAGTTTACCAGGGCATGGAGAAGATCGACGTTAACGGAGTGACCAGGGATTACCTGAAGGTCACCTACGGAGACGGAGGAAATCTGTACGTGCCGGTCACCCAGATGGACCTGGTACAGAAATACGCCTCTGCGAATGCGGAGCGGACACCGAAGCTGAACCGTCTGAGCGGCAGCGAATGGAAAAAGACAAAGAGCCGTGTAAAACATGCGGTAAAAGACATTGCGGCTGATCTGGTCCGGCTCTATGCCCGGCGGCGGGACGGAAGCGGATTCGTCTACCAGCCGGATACGGTGTGGCAGAAAGAGTTTGAAGAACAGTTCCCCTATGAGGAGACGGAAGATCAGCTGAAAGCCATCGAGGCCTGTAAGGCGGACATGGAGAGCACCAAAATCATGGATCGTCTGGTCTGCGGCGACGTGGGATACGGCAAGACCGAGATTGCGCTGCGGGCAGCCTTTAAGGCGGTGCAGGACGGAAAACAGGTGGTATATCTGGTGCCCACCACTATTCTGGCTCAGCAGCATTACAATACCTTTGTCCAGCGAATGAAGGATTACCCGGTGGGAGTGGAATTGCTGTGCCGGTTCCGGACACCGACGGAGCAGAAGAAATCCCTGGAAAAACTGGCCCGGGGGACCTCCGATATTGCCATCGGTACCCACCGGCTGCTCTCCAAAGATGTGAAATTCAAGGATCTGGGTCTGCTGATCATCGACGAGGAACAGCGGTTTGGTGTGGCGGATAAAGAAAAGATCAAGCAGATGAAGGACACGGTGGATGTGCTGAGCCTGACGGCGACCCCCATCCCCCGGACCCTGCACATGAGCATGATCGGCATCCGGGACATGAGCCTGCTGGAAGAACCGCCGATGGACCGCCAGCCCATCCAGACCTACGTCATGGAATACAACGATGAGCTGGTGCGGGAGGCGATCAGCCGGGAACTGGACCGGAACGGCCAGGTCTATTATGTGTATAATAAGGTAAATACGATCCGTGAGGTATCCAATCATATTGCCAGTCTGGTGCCGGACGCCAACGTGGTATTTGCCCACGGACAGATGAAAGAGCGGGAACTCGAGGGCATTATGCTGGACTTCGTCAATGGCGACATCGATGTCCTGGTATCAACCACGATCATTGAAACCGGCCTGGACATTTCCAATGTGAATACCATTATTATTCACGATGCGGACCGTTTCGGCCTGTCGCAGTTATATCAGCTGCGCGGACGTGTCGGGCGCTCCACCCGCTCCGCCTATGCATTTTTAATGTACCGGCAGAACCGGATGTTGAAAGAAGTGGCGGAAAAACGCCTTCAGGCCATCCGGGAATATACAGAGCTGGGCTCCGGGATCCGGATCGCCATGCGGGACCTGGAACTGCGCGGCGCGGGAAATCTTCTGGGGGCAGAGCAGCACGGCCATATGGAAGCCGTGGGATATGAGCTCTACAGCAAGCTTCTGGGAGAGGCGGTGCAGGAGGCTAAGGGGGAAAAGGTGATGGCGGATTTCGAGACGGCCATCGACCTGGACATCGATGCCTTCCTGCCGGATAAATATATCCGCAATGAGATGCAGCGCCTGGATATTTACAAACGCATCGCCCAGATCCGGAACGATGAAGACTATGACGATATGCAGGACGAGCTGATCGACCGGTTCGGTGAGATACCCGCCCCCGTTCAGAACCTGCTGCGCGCAGCGAGACTTCGGTCCCTGGCCCATGAGGCCTATGTCACCGATGTGTCCGGCAACCGGGAGCAGATCCGCTTTACCATGTACGGGCAGGCCCCCGTGGATCCTTCCCGGATCCCGATGCTCCTGAAACCATACCACGGTGATCTGAAGCTGACGCCGGGGGAAGTACCGGGATTCAGTTACACAGATCAGAGAAAGCAGATCATCAACACAGATAAGCTGCTGGAATGCGTGAAAAATTTGTTAATTGATATAAAAATGTTGATTGACGAATAAAAAACGTTTATAATAGATTCGTTGCGTCGAGCAGACGCACAAAGAATACAGATACAGAGGGAAACGACAGATTTCACAGTTCTCTTCCCTTTGCGGAATATCAGGAGGAATCAGTTGTATGAATACCAGAAAATCTTTGTCCGTTATACTGGCAGCAGCTCTTGCCGCCGGAACGATGACTGGATGCGGAAGCAGTAAGATCGGTGATTATGCTACGACCAAAGTGGCTTCTTATGGAAAAGAGACCATTAACCTGGATGAAGCCAATTTCTGGCTCCGTTACGAGCAGATGATGCAGGAAGCCTATTATGGAGCCATCTATACTTCCTTTGGTTATGATAATATGTGGACCGCCGCGTCCGGTGAGGGTGCCCAGACCATGGGTGAATATCTCCACACCAACGTTATGTCCCAGATCCTGCAGACCCGGATTCTCATGGATCATGCTTCCGAGTATGGTGTAGAACTGACCGATGCCCAGAAGGCAAAAGTCTCCGAGGCCGTCAGCCAGATCGCAGAGAACTATCCGAACTTCTCCGATTATGTAACGGCTGACACCGCCAAGATGGAAGAATGGATGCAGAAAAATGCCATCGCCAACCTGGTACTCCAGGCGGTAAAGGATGAAGCCGAAGTAACCATTGCCGATGAAGAGGTGCAGGTATACTCCATCGAGTACATCCACGTCCATGAGGAAGAGGAGACCGAGGCTGCTGAGACTACCGAAGCCGCCGAGACCGGTGCCGAAGAGACCACCGCAGGCGAAGGAACCGAAGCCGCAGAGGAGACCACCGGTGCAGCCGCTGAGACCACTGCTGTAGAAACTACCGCAGCCGCCGAGACTACAGTAGCTGCAGAGACCACCGCAGCTGAGGCGGAAAGTGCCGCAGAGGAGACCACCGGTGCAGCCGCTGAGACCACTGCTGCAGCTGCAGAGACTACTGCCGCTGAGACTGAGGCAGCCGCAGAAACTACTACCGCTGAGACCGCAGCCGCTGACGAGACCGCAGGTGAAGAAACCACAGCTGCTGAGGCTGAGACCGAAGCTACGGATGAAACCGCCGCAGAAGAAACCACTGCCGCCGAAGAGGAAGGCCCTCAGGGTGAGGAACTGGCCAACCTGGTTCTGGAAAGAGCGGAGGCCGGCGAAGAGTTCGATACCATCGCTGAGGAGCTGGAAGTTACCAACAGCACCACAAGCTACCTTGTAACCGGTGAAACCTCCACTGACATCATGTACACCACTTCCCAGGAGATGGCTGTCGATGAAGTGAAGATGGTTTACGAGGAAGGCGATGGCTGGACGATCCTGAAGAAACTGAACGATCTGGACGAGCATGAGACCGAACACCGCCGCGAAGATCTGGATGCACAGCGCAGAGACGAAGCCTTTGATGCGAAGTATGCTGAGTGGGCAAAAGAAGCTCCCAGCTTCAAGGTAGAAGATAAGATCTGGTCCCAGATCGTGATCGGGGATATGATCTATCAGGCTCCGACCGAGGAAGAGACCGAAGCCGCTGAGAGCGAAGCTGTAGCTGAAACCGTAGCCGAGGGAGAGACCGAAGCCGCTGCCGAAACCACCGCCGCTGCTGAGACCGAAGCCGCCGCCGAGACCACCGCCGCTGCTGAGACCGAAGCTGCCGCAGAAACCACCGCCGCTGCCGAGACCGAAGCTGCTGCAGAAACCACTGCCGCTGCCGAGACCGAAGCTGCCGCCGAAACCACTGCCGCTGCCGAGACCACCGTTGCCACCGAGACCACGGTAGACGAAGCTGCAGAAACGGTAGTCGGTCAGTAAACAAGACCGCAGGGCCGAAAAGCAGAATTTCGAAAATTCCGATACGGTACCGATTTTCTGACAGATATAAGAGAATAGAAACGAAAAGGAATCTGCTTCGGCAGATTCCTTTCCATATAGAAAGAGTCAGGAACGTCGAGTTGTTCCTGAACTTCTTTTAGTTCAAGACTCGCTTGCGCGATAAATATAGGAAGAATAAAAAGTGGAAGAATACAGAGAAAAACCACAGATAAACCTCACAGAACGAAAACCGGATATATTCGACCGGATCATGACCCTTCCGGTCCTCCGCATATTTGAGCCCTTATACCGGCGCTTTAAGCAGGTATTGCTGTACCTGTTCTTCGGCGGACTCACGACCGTGGTCAGCATAGGTTCCTTCTGGTATTTCTGTGAATGCGGCATCCATGAACTCATTGCCAATGTCCTCTCCTGGATTCTGGCAGTATTATTTGCTTATATTACCAACAGTATCTGGGTATTTACTTCGTCCCCGGCCTCCTGGAGGGAGAGACTGAAGCAATGCGCCGGTTTCTTCGGTGGCCGGGTGGCAACTCTGGGGATGGAAGAAGTAATTCTGCTGGTAGGCATCAGTCTGCTGAAATTTCCCGCCCTGCCGGTTAAAATCCTGGCCCAGGTTCTCGTATTGATCGGGAACTATATCATAAGCAAATTTTTTGTGTTCCGGTAAAATCCGGCACCGGAAGTTATTTACAATTGGAATAGCAGGAGCAGGATCGTTATCAGAACGGTACTGAGCAGGAAGGCACAGGAATTGATAACGCTGGATAATTCTGCATTCCCTCCCAGTCTGCCTGTAAATACCGGACACAGTACCGAAAGTGGTGAAACGAGGACCAGACAGACGGCCTGCCGCATTGGCAGCGAGTAGGGCAGCATATGGAAAAGTACAGTTGCCAGTAAGCCGAGAAATATATATCGGAAGACCAGAATCCGGGATGCAGAGAAGGCATCCCGGATTTTTATATTGGGATTAAAACCGAGACCGATCATAAGCATGGCGAGGAAGGTGTTGGCATTTCCTATGGTGAAAGCGGCCTGACTTAATACAGCCGGAACCCGGATGTGCAGACAGGCGAGGATCAGCATGATCAGATAGGTATCAAAGGGTACGGAGGTGAATAATTTTTTCAGAAAACCGGAGATTGTCTGCTTTTCTGTGGAAGAACAGAGAGAGGAAGTGATGGCATAATTGCCTCCGGTGCACATAATAGAATTACCGGTATCGAGCATACAGATAGCGACAACCCCCTCTGGGTTCAGAAACGTCTGAGCAAAGGGCAAGGTAAAGGTGCCGATATTGAAACCAGACAGATTGAGCATGGAAAATGCCCGGTCTGTCTTTTTCTTTCCGATACTCATCAGATATCCGGCACATAGCGTAGAAAGATTCACAAGAATTCCCAGCAGCACAAAAAACAGCAGTGAATAGTCGATTTCAAACTCGCTGTATTTGGCAATGACCATGCATGGGAGCGTGACATGCATAACGAGCCAGGAAACCATGGAGAAGGCTTCTTTGGAGAAGATTTCCCTTTTCCGGAGAAAAAATCCCAGAAGCATAATGGCGACCATGGTTCCTGAACTTGTTAATACGATAAACATGAGCTATTTCCTTCTTTCCTGACGGAGTGGCTGCTGATATCCCAGATCACTGCTGATGGCATAGGAAGTATCTAAGATCGAGGGAAGATACTTCAACAATGTATCCTTATTTAAACGAACGGAAGGAGCACTGATTCCGAAGGCGGCCACCACACTTCCCGAGAGGTCCCGGATAGGAGCCGCGATGCAACAGATTCCCATTTCAAACTCCTCGTCGTCAAAAGCATATCCCTGCACCGACACTTCCCGGAGAATATTCCACAAAATCGAAGGATCCGTAACCGTCTTCGGTGTCCGGGGGGTCAGAGGCTGTCTCATGATGGTTTCTTCAAACTCCTGATAGGTCATCTGGGAGAGAAGCACCCGGCCCATGGCGGAGGTATAGGCGGCAACGGTATTCCCCAGCTTAGAACCGAAGGTTGTGTATTTATAGCGCTGGATTTCATCCAGATAGATCACATTGGAGCCATTTAATGCGCTGAGGTAGATGGTTTCATCCAGATCAGACGCAAGCTTCAGAAGATGAGGACGGGCAATGGCTCTGTAATCAATGGACTGAAGAACCGCAGATGCGGATTTTAAAATGCTTAAACCAAGGCGATAGTTACCATCTTGGTCCTTTTCAAGAAAATGCTCGGACTGAAGTGTGGCAAGAAGACGATAGGCGGTTGATTTAGGCATATCCAGTTTCTGACACAGAGAATTCAATGTGTGAACCGGTTCCTGGAAGGTAAAGCATTTGATAATATTCAATGCTTTTACAACGACAGCAATATGCTGGGATGAGGATGAATTCGCGTTTTCCATTTCTGATACAGCTTTCTGAATTATTTAGTATAGGTTTCATCGGACTTCTACAAAGGAAACCTATGGCATTATACGATAATCCCGGAGTTTTTTCAAGACATGTGAGAACAAAAATCAAAAATAAGAAAAAAGAACGTATGAATTCCGCATCGTGAGAATGCAAGAAAATGATAGATTCTTACGATAATAACAGCGTGAAACAGAATGGCTGACAAGAGGAAGGATTACTATAAAAATGAGAAACGTAGTAAAAAAATAATATTTAAAACGAGAATTAATATTGACATAAGAAAATTAATTTGTTACTATTCCGTTATAAGAGAACCAATATTACAATGCGGAACGGAAAGGAGCTGCCTATGCCTACGATCATGATTAACTGGCTGGAAGGAAAAAGCGACGAAGTAAAACGTAACGTGGTAAGAGATATTACGAAAGTAATACAAGAGGATGTTGGTGTAGATCCCGTAAATGTGCGAATTGTAATCAATGATTTGAAAAGTAACCAATTCGCTCAGGGTGGAATTCTGGCAATGGACACGAAAAAATAAAGATTTGGAGGAGTGAAAAGCATGTTTACGATTGATTCTCATCTTCACCTGGGTGATTGCCGTACCTTTGGTTACGACTGGGCGGAAAAGACCGTTTTTGATGCTTTGAATGCTGCAGGGGTTGACGGAGCGATTCTTCAGCCTTTCCCGGGATGTACCGATGTAAAGGACACCCACGATCGGATTTTTGAACTGCAGAAGAACCATCCCGGAAAGATTTTCGGCGTCTGCAGTGTGAATCCTCATCTGCCGGACGAAGAATATGAGGCAGAAACGACACGCTGCATCCGCGAGCTGGGATTTAAGGCACTGAAACTGCATACCATTGGTCATGCGGTGAATCCCATGTCGGCCGACGGACAGAAAGTGGTAGAGATGGCGAAAACCCTCGGAGTGGCCTTGAATGTACATACCGGAACCGGTATTCCTTTCTCCCTCCCTTCGCTGGTGCTGCCTTTTGCAAAAAAATTCCCCCATCCGATTATTCTGGCCCATGCCGGAGCCACTCTCCTGACACAGGAGGCGATCATCATCGCTCAGCAGAGTGAAAATATTTACCTGGAGATGTCCTGGTGTGCTCCGAATCAGATTGCCATGGCCGTGAATGCAATTGGATCCGAGAGAGTTATGTTTGGCTCCGACAGCCTTGCCAATCTGAAGAATGAGCTGGAGAAATTCTATACGATTGGTCTTTCTGACAAGCAGATGGAAGATGTTCTCTATAAAACTGCGGAGACTGCCTTTAGCCTTAAATAGGTTTCTGAATGGAGGGGCAAAATGAATGGATTAGAGAGGATGCTGGCAGTATTTCAATTTGAAAAGCCAGACCGTGTCCCTGTCTTTTTGAATAATACATTCAGTAATGCGACGTTGATCGGAAAAACGGTAAGCGCCGTCTGCCAGAGTGAGAGCCTGTTTACGGAAGCTTTGCTGACGGGATATAAAACCTTTGGTTATGACGGAATCCGGGTCGGGGCAGATGTAACTGTGGAAGCCGAGGCGATGGGATGCAAGGTGAGTTTCCCGGAGGACGGTGTTCCTGGAGTCTGTAAGCATATCGTGGACGACGAAGACGATATTGACGGACTCAGGATGCCGGATCCTTACCGCGATGGCCGGATGCCGATGATTCTGAAGGCGACAGAGAACTGTGCCAGAGAAGTAGGAGAGGAAGCTTTTATCTGTTCCCTGGTTATGGGTCCGGTGAATATAGCATCTCAGATCATGGGTGTCGGGAACCTGCTGGTGATGGCACTGGAAGATCCGGAAGTATTGGAAAAGCTGCTGAAATTTACCAGTGAGATTTCCTTCCGCTTCGCAAAAGCCTGTGTGGCTGCCGGAGCTCATGGTGTAGTCTTTGGTGAAGCGATCTGCTCTGCATCCATGCTGGGACCGGCTATTTATCAGGATATGATACAGCGCGTACATCAGAATCTGATCCGTGAACTGAATATCAACGGGATAAAATATACTACGCTTCATATCTGCGGTAAGCTGGGAGATGAACAGCTGAAAAGTATCGCGGATACCGGCGCCACTTCGCTGGATGTGGATGCACCGGTGGATATGCATCATGCCCGTACGGTACTGGGGAAACGTCTGGCATTTATCGGGAACGTAGGGACTACAGACCTGATTATAAAGAAACCAGAGGAGATTGAAGAAAACTGCCGGCAGCTGCTGGAGCCCCGGGACCTCGGACTGGTTCTGGCAGCCGGATGCACCATGGGGCCTGCTACTCCAAAAGAGAATGTAGCGGCGATGGTGACGGCAGCAAGGAAGTATGGTCGCTTTTCGTGATCAGAAAAGCCGGCTTAAGAGGAGGAAATAGTATGAGTAGCGTATTTGGTATCGGTGAAACGATTTGTTTCTTTGTCTTACCTTTCGTAGGCCTGGTATTGTCCGTTATCTGGATGCTTACAGAAAAGAAGTGAGGTGAATCCTATGGGTCTGATTATCGGATTTGGTGCATATTTAATCTTAATGCTGGTAATTGGTATTGTATCCTTCAAGAAGGATACAGATAAGGACATGAAGTCCTTCATGGTGGGGGACAAGAATTTCGGACCGGTTCTGACAGCTTTGGGTATGTCGACGACGCTGGCCAGCGGCTATGCCTTTATCGGACTGGTTGGCGTGGGATATTCCCTTGGTGCTATCGCCCTCTGGCAACCGATTCTCTGTACGATTTCTGAGTTTGTCCTTTGGTTCTTTCTGGCTAAAAAGATCAAGAACTATGCAGATAAATCGGAGGCACTGACACCGATTGAGCTTCTTTCCCGCATCAAAGGTGACCCGGGCAACCTGATCAAAATCCTCGGCGGACTTCTGGTCTCTGCCTTTATTATGATCTATCTTTGCAGTCAGTTCGTATCCGGTGCCAAAGCCTGCACGATTTTTGGCATCAGCTATACGACGGCCTGCGTTCTCTCGGCTGTTCTGGTTATGTCCTATACCTTCCTCGGCGGTGTACGTGCTGTCATGTGGACCGATGCGATTCAGGGTACGATGATGGTGATCTGCTTTGCCGTGATTATTATTGTAGCCATTGTATCTGCCGGAGGCTTCGGCAATGTAGTCAGCGTGGTTTCTGCCTCAGCCCCGGAAATTATCATGTGGAATAACGGAAAAGCAGGGGCGGCTCTGATGATGAGTATGTTTACCTGGATCGGCATCTGTTTCGGCTTCCTGGGACAGCCCCAGGCGATTCAGAAATTCATCACCATGAAGGATGACAGAGCCATCCGCAGATCTTCCGTGATATCCATTTCCTTTAATACGATCCGGCAGTATTTCCCGGTTCTGATCGGTCTGTGCGGAAGAGTTATTTTTCCGACCATTGAAGACCCGGAAATGATCATTCCTACGCTGATTTCTGAAAAGTTCCCTTCTCTGATCGGCGGAATTCTGCTGGCCTGTATCTTTGCTGCCATCATGTCAACGACGGATTCCCTGATTCTTCAGGCAACAGGTGAGTTCTCCAGAAATGTTCTTCAGGAAGGTATCCTTAAAAATTCAAACCTGAGTGATAAAGCCTATGGAATTATCTGTAAAGTATTGACGATCGTGGTAGCCGGAGGCGGCTTATACCTGGCTGTGTTCGGATCCGGCAGCGTATTTGCCTGGACAGGATTTGCTTTCTCGGGAATGGCTTGTTCTGTTGCGCCGGCGATGTTCTTTGGATTCCTGTGGAAGAGATGTACCAGCTGGGGAATTCTCGCAAGTCTGATGTCAGGAATACCGGTCTGTGCGGTCTGGTATATGAATTTTAAGGCATCGACCGGAATTCACGAAGGAATCATCGGTATGGCAGCAGCAGTAGTATTAACAGTGGTTGTCAGTCTCCTGACGCAGAATCAGCCGAAGGGAAATGGCTATGTGCCGGTAGACTACGATTAACCGGAGGAAAAAGTATGCGTTTAGCAACAATCAAATGGTGTGGTAAGGAGCAGGCGGGTATTGTCCTGTCGGAAGGTATTCTGCCAATCCGAACCCTGAACCAGAAAAAAAGCATGAACTGGGAGGAGGATATTCTCTCCCTGATTCAGAAGGAAGAAATAGAAGAACTGGTCTGCTGGTATAAAGGCGGCGGACAACAGCTCATGGAAGAGATGAAAGAAGACATTCTTCCCTTTGATGCGGTTCAATATGCACCCCTCTACCGCAATCCGCCGAGAATCTTCGGGATCGGACTGAATTATGCAGATCATGCGGAAGACCTGGGAGAAGGAGCACCCAAGGGATTTCCCGGAAGTTTCTATAAACCCGCCTCCTGTATTATCGGCCCGGGAGATGAGATACATCTTCCGGCCATGAAAGAGGCCCAGAAGACGACCGGAGAAGCAGAGCTGGGGATTATCCTTGGGAAAAAATGTAAGTTTATTGGGGAAGAGAACTGGGAGGATTACATTGTCGGATATACGACGATTCTGGACATGACCGAAGAATCGATTCTCCGCCAGAATCCCAGATACCTGACCATCGTAAAAGGTTTTGATACATTCTTCAGCTTCGGTCCTCAGCTGGTAACGAAAGATGAAGTAAAGGATGTATTGAAGTTAAAAGTACAGACGGTCCATAACGGGGAAGTGCATGCAGAAAATGTTGTCGCCAATATGACTCACCGGCCGGCCAGACTGGTTTCTCTGATATCTCATATGCAGGGATGGCTCGCAGGGGACATATTGTCCACCGGTACCCCCCGGGCGGTTCAGATCCGGGAAGGGGATATCGTGGAATGCAGGATAGAAGGCCCGGATGGATTTGTGATGGAACCGCTGAAAAATCCGGTGATTGATCTGAAACTTCATCCGGATATGTGACTGAGTAGAACTGTGGGGTATCTGCAGAAAGGGGTATAGAACTATGAATCTGAAACTGGAAGGAAAAGTAGCTCTTTGTATGGCATCCGCTGCCGGACTCGGAAAAGGCATTGCCATGGAAATGGCCAGAGAAGGCGCCAAAGTAATGATCTGTACAGCAGCACCCTTTGCGGACCAGCTCGCTGCCGCCCAGGACGATATCGAGAAAGAAACCGGAAATCGTCCGTTTGCCGAGATCTGCGATGTCAATGACGGAGAGAGCATCAAAGAACTGGTAGACAAGACGGTCACGGATTTAGGGGACATCTTCGCTCTGGCTAATATGTGCCCGGGTCCGAAACCAGGCGAGTTTGAAAAGTTTACGGATGAGGACTGGACAGGTGCATTTAATATGTGTCTGCTCTCCTATATCCGGACCATCCGGGCCGTGCTGCCCTCGATGAAGCGCCTGGGCAAGGGAAGAATCGTCAATTCTACATCGTCTTCCGTAAAAGACTGCCTGGATAATCTGATTCTCTCCAATACTATGCGGATGGGCGTAGTGGGTATGAGCAAAACACTGGCCGGCGAAGTCGGTAAAGACAATATCCTGGTCAATGTGATCGGCCCGGGACGGATCGGTACCCAGAGAATCCTGAATCTGAATGCTGTGAGAGCGGAAAGAGCCGGAGTTTCGGTGGAAGAATATGAAAAACTGGATCTGAAGAGCTTCCCCATGGGAAGATACGGAACCACAGACGAGTATGGACGTCTGGCCGCCTTCCTGCTGAGTGAGGCGAACACCTATATTTCGGGCCAGACCATTCTGCTGGACGGAGCTATGACAAGAGCATACTAAAAACTGTATTACCAGGGGCAAAGTACTTTGCTCCAGTATCATAACAACCATACAATCAAAAAAGAGGAGGTAACAGAATGAAGTACCGTAAATTACTGGGAGCTATGGTAGCTGCATTAGGCGTATGTCTCGCGGGTACTGCCGTCACAACAATGGCAGAGGGAGAAAAGAGAGTACTGACCATGCCGGTGGAAAGCGTACAGGGAGAGGGAGATCCTTATTGTGCCTTCAGTGAGAAGTTCAAAGAACTGGCAGAAGAAAAGATCGAGAATCTCCAGATCGATCTTTATTACGGCGGAACTCTGGGAACGGCTACGGAAGTTCTGGAAGGCATTCCGCTGGGAACCTTTGACCTGACCGTTTCGACGAATGCGATCATCGGTGCGAATGTACCGCAGTGTGGACTGTTTGACCTTCCTTTCCTTTTTGAGAACAGCGAAGTGGCCTATGAGATTCTCTCCGGTGAGATCGGACAGCGTGTACTGGATGCCATGTCCAACTCCGGCGTCGTAGCCCTGGCTTACGGTGAAGGTGGTTTCCGTCAGCTTCTCTGCACCAAGAAGGCTGTAAAAGAACCGGAAGATCTGAAAGGCCTTAAGATCCGCAGCATGGATACACAGTCTTACCTGGACACCTATGCAGAACTGGGCGTAAACGCAGTTCCGATGTCTTTCTCCGAGATCCTTCCCGCCCTGCAGCAGGGAACCATTGATGGTCTGGATCTGCCGGTCAATGTAGCTTACAACAACGGATTCCTTTCCGCAGTGGACATTTACCTCTGCATGACCGGCCATTTCTACAGCCCGATCGCACTTGTGATGAATCCGGATCTGTTCCATTCCTTCTCCGAAGAAGAGCAGGCGATCCTGATTGAGTGCGCCAGAGAAGCCGGAAAATACACCTTTGAGATGAATGCGCAGTATCTGCCTCAGTTCCTGGATGAACTGGAAGCCAGCGATATGTGCACCGTTGTCAATGATGTAGATATTCCCGCATTCCAGAGCTACTTCACGGATTTCTATATGGCCCGTGCGGATAAGATCGGTGATAACCTGGTAGTAGATCTGCTGAAAGAGCTGGGAATCTCTGAATAACCGGTATCATAGTTTATAACGAGGTTGATTTCTATATACAGCGCACTCATACAGATGCGTTCTTGATTGTGAGGGATTCTATGACGGATATCATACGAAAAATTAGCGATTGTACCGATCGTGTCATGAGTGCGCTGGTGCTTGTACTGGCAGTCACTATGATCGCAGGATGCGTTTTGCAGGTGTTTACAAGATACGTGCTGAATAATTCCCTGTCGTGGACGGAAGAGCTGGCAAGATATGCATTTATCTCTGTTACGATGATTTCGGCATCTACCTGCGTGAAAAATCGTTCTCATGCGACGATAACATTTTTGCTGGAAATACTGCCCCAAAAGATAACAGAGGTGATCGTCTTCCTCGGCGATTTTGTTGTGGCTTTTGCATCCTGTGTCGTGATCCGCTATGGCCTGGAGATCATGAACAGCGTGAAGGGACAGTCAAGTACCGCCCTGCATATTCCGAAAAGCCTCCTGTATATGATGGTTGTGATCGGATGTGTGGGTATACTGATTCAGACGATTTCGAATATTCTTATAAAATTGTTTGAAGTAATAGAAAAGAAAGGAGCGGATAAGTCATGATAGCATCGATTCTGTTGATGCTGGCAGGGCTGATGATTCTGGGCGTTCCGGTAGCCTTCTCCATCGTGACTGTCTGCACCTATTACATGACAACGGCGAGTTCTGTCCCGTTGACATTGATTCTTCAGAAACTGGTGGGAGGCGTGGATTCCTTCCCTCTGCTTGCCATTCCGCTGTTTACATTAGCAGGCAATCTGATGGTGAGTGGCGGAATTGCCAAACGGTTGGTAGACTGGTCTGAATCCATTGTGGGATCCATATCCGGAGGACTGGGCCTGGTAGCCATTGTCGCCTGTGCGGTTTTTGCAGCCCTGAGCGGCAGCGGCCCGGCTACCGTGGTAGCCATTGGTTCTCTGATGATTCCTTCCCTGGTGGAAAGGGGATATACGAAAGAGCATGCCGGCGGCCTCGTGGCGGTGGCCGGAGCCCTGGGACCGATTATTCCCCCCAGCATTCCTATGATTATCTATGCGGTAAATATGGGAGAGTCGGTGGCGGACATGTTCATCGGAGGTATTCTGCCGGGCCTGATCATTGTCGTGGCCCTCATGGTGGTGAACTATATCCGGGCCAAAAACTCTCCGGAGATTGTTGCCCACAGAATCTCTGTAAAGTTCAGCTTTTCGGAGTTCCTGAAGAAAACCTGGTCCGCCCTGGGGGCTCTCCTTATGCCGGTGATCATTCTGGGAGGCATTTACGGAGGCATCTTTACCCCCACGGAAGCAGCGTCGGTCGGCGTAGTCTATGGACTGATTGTCGGTGTGCTGATCTACCGGGAGATAAAGATCAAGGATATCCCCGGAATTCTGATCCGGTCCATGGAAGCATCCGCCATGGTTTGCTTCGTGACAGCAGCAGCCAATCTGTTTACCTGGATCATCAATGTGACACATGCTTCCGAATCCATCACCACGTTTTTCTCCGGATTCGTTCATGGCAAGACCACGTATCTGATCTGCCTGTGTCTGTTGATGTTTGTAATCGGAGCTTTGCTGGACAATGTGGCAACGATCATCATATTTGCTCCGATTCTGGTACCGGTAGGATTGTCTATGGGGTGTGATTCTCTTCATCTCGGAGTACTGTTTGTAATTCTGGTTGTCATCGGCTTTGTAACGCCACCCTTCGGCTACAATTTGTTTGCCGCCGTTTCCTTGACAAAACAGCCTCTGGGGAAGGTGTCAAAGAGTGCACTGCCATATATACTGACACTGATGGGATGCGCATTCCTCTTTGCCTTTGTACCACAGATCATCACATTCCTTCCGAGACTGTAGCAGGAACCCGGTGGGAGAATGTGTAATTGTGTAACAAACTGGAATGCAAGCGAGTCTTGAATTGTACGATTGGCCGCCAGACGGCCAGGAGGTATTTATGCCGAGAACAAGAGTTTTCGTAGATTTATTTCCCGGAAGAACCAGGGAAATGAAAACACAGATGGTAAAAGAGTTGACAGATGTTCTGGTAAATGACCTGGGATGTGACAGAAACTGGGTTCATATCAGTGTTGCGGAGCAGCCGCTGGAAGATATGGCCATCGCAGGCATATGGGCAGATGAATATTTAAATAGGAAAAAACAGCAGCAGGCATCCGAAGAGTAATTCTTTAGTTTTTTCTGAAAGGAGAAGGATATGCCGAAAGTAAGAATCTATATTACACCGGGCAGAACCGTGGAACAGAAAAGAAATGCAGTGAAGCATATTACGGAAGTGATGGAAAGAACCCTGTCGAACGCCGGACCTCAGATGACGCAGGTATACATTCATGAACTGGAGCCCGAAAACTTCGGGTATATGGGAAAACTGTATCTGGATCACGTGGAAGCCGGAGATATCTTTACAGATCCTTTATAAAACAGCATGAAATGATTCAGGGCCAGGAAACAAGTCCGGAAAAAATATTCTCACAGAACCATATTGAAAAACATTGGAAGTTGTAATATACTTTTGTTAGCAATAACTAATCTCGGAAGGCATTCCGCGTCGGTATTGTTACATTCAATGATTTTCAAAAGTGGGAAAGTGAGAATATTTTTTTATGACGGACAAGGAATATAAAGCCCTTTCAATCAAGGAATTTTCAAAGGCAGCCAGAGTATATGAGACCAACAGTGCTGGTGTCTACAAGATGTGCAAGAAGGACTATCCGGATGTGCTGGCGGAGCTGGAGAAGGAGGAGTTCACGGATCTTCTGGACTGTGGCTGCGGCACCGCACCCATGATCACCCTCCTGAAGAAAAAATATCCCCGGAAACATTACACGGGGATTGATCTGACGCCGGAGATGATCGAGGTGGCAAAGGCGAAAAAGATGCCGGGGGTGGAACTGGTCGTGGGTGACTGCGAGAACCTTCCTTTCGCAGATAATTCTTTCGACGCAGTGATCTGCTGTCAGAGTTTCCACCATTACCCGAATGTCCAGAATTTCTTCCACAGTGTTTACCGGGTCCTTCGTCCGGGCGGCCGCCTGATCCTCCGGGATATGACGGCAAAATCTTCGGCAGCCAGGTGGTTTATGAACCATATCGAGATGCCGGTGATCAACCTGGCCGGCCACGGAGATGTTCACGTCTACGGGACGGAAGAGGTACGGGAACTGTGCCGGAAGGCGGGGCTTCGCATGGAACTGGGAGAGAAACGTGGTTTCTTCCGGCTGCACTGCGTAGCCAGAAAACCGGCATAAATCAATCAGGGGCAATCAATCAGGGGGACGGTCCTAACGATCACTGATCGTTAGGACCGTCCCCCTGATTGACTGCCCCCTGATTGGCCCCTGATTGCCGCGGAGGTTTTATTCTCTCCCGTCTTTGGGGAGATTGAAATACTCCAGCATGAAATCCCAGAAATCCAGGGCGGTTTCGCTCATCATACTTTTCTTTTTCCGGAGCATGACAACGGTGCGGCTGGTGTTGTAATTTTTAACCCGGAATCCTTTCAGGCCTTCGCAGAGGCGTTCTGCTTCAGGGAAGCAGGACTGGGGTATGAGTGCTACGGAGATTCCCTCGCGGATGGCATTCATCTTAATCAGGAAGTCATCGGTCTGGAAGTAGGAGCGGGGGAAGAAGCCTGCGTTCTGGCAGATGGCATAGGTGATGTCTACAAATCCTCCCGCCAGTTTGGTGGTGATGAATCTCTCTTCACTCAGTACCTTCAGATCGATGCCTTCGCTGCTGTCTTTCAGCTCCTGGAACCTGGGGTGGTTCGGACCGATGATCAGCAGACACTCTTCGGTGAAGAGAGGCTGCGTGACCCAGAACTGGGTGTTCTGATCTGCGGCTACATCATACTGGGCGGAAGCCAGGATGAAATCGGTGTCTCCTTCCGCTTCCATGTTGCTCAGAAGCCGGTGATTGTACTGCATGAGCTGAATGTTGATTCCGGGGTTCAGACGGATGTAATCATTGACGCAGGGGGTAATGATAGGCGCGAAAGCCATGCAGACGATTACCAGTTCTCCGGAGGATTCATACATCAGCTCCCGGGCTGAGACGGTTCCTTTATTCAGCATCTGAAGAGCCTGCTGGGCATTGTTGTAAAATCGTTTCCCGCTGGCATTGAGGCGGATCCGGTTGCCTACCCGGTCAAACAGCGGTACTCCCACATCCCGCTCCAGGGCATGAAGACTTTTGCTGAGGGTGGGCTGGGAGATGTTCAGAAAGTCTGCTGTCTGGGACATATGCTGGATCCGGGCCAGTTCTAAGAAGTATTCGATCTGCTTTAATTCCATCTTGCTTTGTCCTCTTGCATGTCTGCAAATGCAATTGCGCGAAAAAACTGGGGTTATTACGATTCAGAATGATTTACTATGGCATCAAAGCTATCATACCATGAATTTGACGAAATTGTAATAATTTTCAAACAGGAAAAGAGGGAGACTTTCCAGAGGAGGGCTTCCCTTATTTCCTCCTGTTTTATGATGAACGGACTATTGATTTTTGACATAAAATAAGGTAGTATAAAGGACATCTTGCGTACAAAGGAATAACCTTGGTATGCAATAGAGGATTTTAATCTCTGACGCAGGATTCTCGTGACTTTAGTCGTGAGAGGAATGCGCAAATGGA
>CAMOYN010000012.1 GCA_946630035.1 uncultured Lachnospiraceae bacterium | reverse complement strand
TGCTGGATGTCCTGGCGGTAAAAGAGGACTCCGGGGAAAAACTGGAATATCTGCAGCTTTGCTGGGAATCTCTGACGGCGGAAGAGGAGCCAAGCCCCCGACAGAAACTGTACCGGGCAGCCATCGGATGGTGGCGGGAAGATACCGATCTGGCCCGGATGATTCTGGAGGATGTACAGCGTGAGATACAGGCCGGCCGCAGGGAAGATCCCGATGCCTATTGCGGATATCTGTATCTGGATATGAAGGTAAACGGCGGATGGGAGCAGAAGGAGCAGCTGATCAAGATCCTTCAGCATTATCAGGAAACCATGACGGAGAGCATATTCCGTTTCCTTCTGCGGCTGCACCTGGATGAGGGAGCGGTAGACCGCCCGAGAGAAATTCTTCACCAGATTCAGACGTTCTGTGAAGAAGGCTGTCACAGCCCCTTCCTGTATCTGGAGGCGGTAAGGATCTATAACCGTCACCCGGATGTGATCCGCCGGATCGGTGATTTTGAGTGTCAGATCCTTCATTTCGGGGCGAGAAGAGGTTTTCTTGCACCACAGACCATCTCCTATATTTCCGGGCTGGCAGTTCAGATGAGAAATTACAGCCCGAATCTTCTGGAGATACTGAAACTGTTATATGCGGCGGAGGAATCCGACGAAGTGCTGGGCGGAATCTGTGCTCAGCTGATTAAAGGCGAGCTGCGCGAGCCGAAGTATTTCCCCTGGTTTGAAGAGGGAGTAAAACGGGATCTGCGCATTACCCGTCTGTACGATTATTTTCTGTATACGGCACCGGAGGAGGACGAGGGACCCTTCCCCCGGGAGATCATACTGTATTTCAGCTACAACAGCCCCCGGGATCCGGAATCACAGAAACTGCTGTACGGCAATCTGCTCCGGCATTATCCCCAGGATCCTCAGATTATGGAGTCCTATCAGATACAACTGAGAGATTATGTCCAGAAAGGGATTCTGTCCCAGTCGATGGACAGGGATATGGCATTTATATATGAACAGATGTTGGAACTTTCCGATGTGAATGAGCGGAACGCCCGGATTCTTCCGGATCTGCTCTACACCCGGGAGATCTGCTGCGATAACCCGTCCTGCACAGAAGCGATTGTGGTATACGGGGAACTGGAAGAGGAACTGTCTGTTCCGATGAAGGACGGGAGAGCTTATCTTCCGGTATACTCTGAATCCTGCCGGTTCCTGCTGGCGGGAAATGGCGGAACCAGGTTCGCGGCGGAGGGATGTCAGGTACGTCAGCTGCTGGATCACACGGATGCCCTGGTGGCCCGCTGCCGTGAAGTGAACCCGCGCCATCCGATGCTGCGCCTGGCGGAATGCAGCCATATTCTGGAAAAGAAGATCAAGACAGAATCCATGCTCCGGACACTGCGCCGGGAGCTGGATGTGCGGGAGATTCACCGTCAGTTCCGGCGTGCTCTGATCCGGGCTATCGTGGCAGAGGCGATCCGCAGGAAACCGCCGGTAGGAGAAGAGATCCTTACCTGCGTCCATTACAGCGGTGTTCCGGCCGAACAGCGGGCAGAGCTTACCCGGATTCTGATTGACCTGGGACGTTATTCCGAGGCAGGCCGTCAGATCGCCGGAATCGGCTTCCGGCAGCTGCCGGTGGAGAGTGTCCGTCAGCTGGCGGATATGACGATCCAGAACAGCCTGTATGTAAAAGATGAACAGCTGATCGACATCTGTCGTTATCTTTTTGAGCAGAATCAGTGCGATGATCTGATTCTGGAATATTTATGTACCCATCTGGGGGCCTCCAGTCAGGAGATGCTTCCGGTACTGAAAAAAGCCCATGAGCGAGGCGTCCAGACCGGTGATATGGCAGAGCGTCTCCTGGGGCAGATGCTGTTTACCGGCATGACAGAGGGGATGGATGAAGTCTTCCGCATCTATATGAGTCAGGACAGACAGGATACTCTGCTGGTTCACGCCTATTTTGTGGTGAAATGCAGCGCCTGGTTCCTGCAGGATCAGCCTGCTGACGATGAGGTTTTCTCTTTCGTAGAACGGCAGCTGACGGAAGATACATCCGGAAATACCCCTCAGATCTGCGTGCTGGCCTGGCTGAAGTATCTTTCGACCAGGGAGCAGCTTACACCGACACAGAAAGAGCTGGGTGACCGTCTGCTGGCAGACCTCCTGCAGGAGGATATTGCCTTCGGATGGATGAAGGATCTGGAAGGAAAACTGTGGCTGCCGGAGGAGATCCGGCGCAGAGAATGGATTGAGTATCGCGGTGAGCCGGGGGATTCTCTGGAACTGCGGCTTACCATCCTGCCGGAGATGAAGGACAGGACGCCGCTGCGGCTGCCTCTGCCGGAGATTTATCCCGGGATCTTTAACAAGCCCGTTCTTTTGTTTGACGGTGACGAATGTCGCTATGAGATTCTCCGGGCAGAATCCGGAGAAGTTCTGAAAAAAGGCCGTTTCTTCGGAAAACCTTCCGGAGAAGAGGATGTCAGCCGGTTTGCCAACCTTAACCGGCTGCAGATGAAGGTAAGAGGACAGTACCGCGTGCAGGATGTACAGCAGGCTGTCATGTCCTATGCGGTTCAGGATACCTGGATCGAATCGATGTTTACTGTATAAAATACGGATGAAAGGGGAACGAATCATGTCAGGACTGCTGCTGGGGATGGATCTGTGTGATGATTACAGCCAGATCTGTCGGATTGATCCGCTGTCCGGCCATCAGGAAGCGGTTACACTGACAGATGAGGAGTCCTCCTGTCTGATTCCTACGGTGATATGTAAGCGGAAAACGGTGGATACCTGGTTTATCGGGGAGGAAGCCTACCGTCGCGCACTGTTCAACGAAGGAATTATGGTGGATAAGCTGATAAATCTTGCCATGCGGGATGGCAGTGCCACCATTGAAGGAGTTAAGTATTCGGCGGAAGAGCTGCTCTACCGGTTCATCCGGGAACTGATTGCTATTGCAAAGAAAAGTTTTTCCTGCGATGAGATCGACAGCCTTGTGTTCTCTGTACAGAGCCTGGAAGGAAGTTTTCTGGATCTGCTGGTTCGTATCGCAGAACGGTGCGGCATAGCGAGAGAGGCTGTCCATATCCTGAATCACACGGAATGTTTTGCCTATTATGTGCTCAGCCAGCCGAAGGAAGTATGGACCAATATCTGCTGTATGTTAGATCTGGCGGAAAACGGTCTTCACTATTATGAAATGAGGGTGATCCGGGGAAGAAAACCCCAGATTGTGGAAGCCCGGCATGAGAAACTGGAGGAAGGATTCAGCCTGGATGTACTGGACAGTACCTCAGGGGAGCACATGGCGGATACGATTCTTACCGCCTGTGCCGAGCGTCTGATGGACAAAAAGGTGATTTCCTCCGTATTTCTGACCGGGAAAGGTTTCGTTTCCACCAGCTGGGCCTCCGGTCTCCTGAAAACCATCTGTAATAAGAGAAAGGTTTTTGCGGGGCAGCATGTGTTTGCCAGCGGCGCAGCCATTCTGGCAAGGGATCTGCTCCAGGAAGTTTCCTCCTTTCCCTTTACCTGCCTGTGTGAAGGACGTATTATGTCAACGATCAGTCTGCAGGCCAGGCTGGATGGCAAGATGGAAAAGGTGGTGCTGGGGGAAGCCGGGACCAACTGGTATGAGGCCCGTGCCAGCGTAGAGCTGATCCCCGATGGCACCGATACCCTGGAGTTGTCCGTGGCCCATTACGGACTTCCCCGTGTGGACCGGATCCGGGTAGATCTGTCGGAACTGCCACAGCGGCCGAACAAAACAACAAAGATTGAAGTCATTGTTTCCTTCACTTCCGAGGAGAACATGACGGTGCGGGTGATGGACCGTGGATTCGGCGAGCTGTTCCCTGCGACCGGGAGAGTGATCCGGAAGGATTTTATGCTAGAATGATTAAAGGTACAGGATTTCGGTCCTGGAAAGGAGCTCTATGAGCGGCATGCTGCTGTGCCGGAGCCGTCAGGTAAATGAACCCTATTATGTAGAAGAGCTGGGAATTTATCTGTATTCCGGTGAGGAACTGAGTTATTACATATATCATAATGCCGCCCTGATCGACGATGACTTTCTGGGAGAGCGGCTGTTCCGGTTTATAGGCCGGGAACTGGGGATGGAAGAACTGGAGATGAAACTGAGAAAATGGACTTCTCAGGCAGAACTCTCTGAGCTGCTTCTGGTGATATTACAGGATATCCATTACTATGACAGCGAAGAGCTGTTCCAGTTCCGGGAGAATTTACGGGCGCAGGAACGAAGAAGTGCTGGTATGAAGATGAAGGAAAAGGCAGATGCCCTGTTCCGCCTTGGCCGCTATGCGGCAGCCGGGAACTGGTATGAACGTCTGCTGAACAGCAAAGTGCCCGAGCTTGGAGGTGCAGATTTCAGGGGGAAAATCATGTACGCCAGAGCGATGACCTTTGCCAGACAGTATGACTGGGAGGAAGCCGCCCGATATCTTTGGAATTCCTATCAGCTTTCGGCCCAGGAAGAGACCCTCAAGAGCCTGTTCCGCGTCTCACAGATGGACGGGACGATCTCTCTGCCGGAACCGGCACAGAAAGCTCTGGCGGACTGTGATACGGCCGGCTGGAAACAGGAGATGGAAGAGGCGCATCAGGCTGCGGCTTCTTCCGGCAAGGCGGCCACCGTGTCGGAGTGGCTGAATAAAGACAATATTCGCCGGGGCTATGGCCTGCGGGAAATTGTAAGAGAATGGAAAAACGAATACCGGATCAGTCTGGGAGGACTGTGACGGAGAAAAAAGGGGAAAAATCTATGGCTAAAAACCTGTTCTTTATCGGATTCATGGGAAGCGGAAAAACTACGATTTCGACTGCTTTTGCCAGGAAGTACGACAGAAAGAAAATCGAAGCAGATGACATCATTGTAGAGAGAGCCGGGATGTCGGTAAAAGACATTTTCGCAACCTACGGTGAGGAACATTTCCGTGATATGGAGACGCAGATCTGCCGGGAGATGACAGAAATCAGTGATCATGTGATATCCTGCGGAGGCGGGATGCCGGTCCGCCCTCAGAACGTGGAATATATGAAAAAGAACGGTTTCATTATTCTGCTGGAGGCGACTCCCCAGACGATCCTTGACCGCTGCAAAGGCTCGGATGAGCGTCCGATCCTGAACGGACATATGAATGTGGAATATATCGCAGCTCTTCAGTCCAAGAGAAGAGATGCCTATCATAACGCGGCGGATATTGTGATCCAGACCGACAATAAAACGGTAGATGAAATCGTGGAGGAAGTATATGAGAGTATCCATCGGGCAGGACAGTCATCGATTTGAGTCAGCCAGCGGATCTTCAGAGAAACCATGTGTGCTGGGAGGCGTATCCTTTGATACGGCTCCCGCTTTTGATGCCAACAGTGACGGAGATGTGGTTCTGCATGCCATCACGAACGCGGTGTCCGGAATTACCGCAAAAAATATCCTGGGAAAAGTGGCCGATGAGATGTGCCGCAGCGGGATTACCGACAGCCGGGAGTATCTGAAACGGGCGCTGCAGGATCTGGAAGAGGCGGGGTTTACCCCGGTGCATCTGTCCATCTCCATCGAGGGGGCCAGACCGAAAATCTCTCCCAAGGTGGAAGAGATGCGCGCATCCATCGGAAAACTGATGGGACTGCCGGCCGGGTCTGTCGGAATCACTGCCACTACGGGCGAGGGACTGACGGATTTTGGCCGCGGACTGGGTGTGAGCGTATTCTGTATATTAACCGTAGAGTGAAACATACCAGGGTGTTCTCGAAGGGGTGAAACCATCGTTTACCCCCCGGAGCAGACCAGGAGGAATGAGACGTGCAGATATGGGCGAAGGGAAAGATCAATCTGATCTTATATGTGCTGGGCCAAAGACCCGACGGATACCATGACCTGGAACTGATTTTTCAGCCGGTCAGTCTGGCGGACCGGCTGGATCTGTCGGAAGATACGGAGGAGTTCCGGTTTTCCTGCCAGATTCCGGAGCTGGCGACACCGGATAATCTGGTGTGCAGAGGCTATCAGGCATTAAAAGCTCTCTTTCCGGAGAAGATACCGCCGCTGGCCATTCATCTGGAAAAGAATATTCCTCAGGGAGCGGGCATGGGAGGCGGAAGCACGGATTGCTCGGCTTTGCTGGTATGGATGAATGAACACTATCATCTGGGACTGTCCCGGGAGGAATTGATCCGCATCGGTGCCGGGCTGGGGGCGGATGTTCCTGCCTGCATGTTTTCCCATGCGACCCTGGGCCATGGGATCGGAGAACAGCTTACGGATATCCGGACCGGTCTGGAGTATCCTCTGCTGCTGATCAAACCGGAGATTTCCTTCTCCACCGGCCGGATGTATCAGAGAGTGGACCAGCTACCGCCGGCAGGCCGTAAGGAGCGGAGGACGGAAGAAATGGTCCGCGCCATGGAAAAAGGAAATCTGAAACAGGTGGCCGGTCTTCTCTATAATGTCTTTGAAGAAGCGGTTCCGGAGCCGGAATATATCCGCATCCTGCGTCAAAAACTGATGAGCGCGGGGGCCATGGGAAGCCTTATGACAGGCTCCGGATCGGTTGTCTATGGAATCTTTGACGGCGAAGAGAGCCGGAATGAGGCCATGGAGCAGCTGAGAAAGGCGCAGAGTGCCGGGGATGCGTGGCTGGCCGGATGCCGTTTTTTTGCATGCCATACCGTGAACCGGTGGGAAGAGGAGTGATATCTTATGGCAAAGAAAGAAAAGGAACTGAAAACCAATGCGATGAGGCTGCTGGACAAGAGTAAGATCTCCTATACGCCCCATACCTATGAGTGCACGGAGTTTACGGACGGCGCGCAGATTGCGGATACCCTGGGGCTGAACCATGAAACCGTTTATAAGACGCTGGTGACGGTGGCCAAGAGTAAAGCTTATTATGTGTTTGTGATTCCGATCGACGCAGAGATCGATTTCAAGAAGGCGGCGAAGGTTGTGGGGGAAAAATCCCTGGAGATGCTGCCCCTGAAGGAACTGACTCCTCTGACGGGCTATGTGCGGGGCGGCTGCACATCGATCGGAATGAAGAAGCAGTTCCCTACCTATTTTAATGAAACGATAGAAAAGTTAAGTACGGTATATGTGAGCGGCGGCGCTCTGGGCCTGCAGCTGGAACTGGCGCCGGCGGATCTGATCCGTGCGGCAAGGGGGAAAGTGGCCGATGTCATTGTCTGATAAAAATATGGTTTCCCGCAGACGGGTTTCGGCGATTCTGCTGGCCGGAGGCAGCGGCGTGCGCTTCGGCGCGGACGGCAACAAGGTGTATGCCGAGGTGGGCGGTCGCCCGATCCTCGACTACAGTCTTTCGGTGCTGCTGGCCTGTGAGGAGATCGATGAGTGTCTGCTGGTGGTACGGGAAGATGACCGGGAACTGGCCGGACAACTGATCGGTGACCGTCCGGTCCGGCTGGTGGCCGGGGGGGCTACCCGGCAGGAGTCGGTCCTTCACGGGATCCGGGAGGCGGCCGGAGAGATCGTGCTGATCCATGACGGAGCCAGACCGCTGATCCGGAAAGAGTATGTGAAAAAATGCCTGCAGGCGATGGAGCAGTACCCCGGATGTACCATGGCGGTTCGCTCCAAAGATACGATTAAGCTGAGCAATGACCGGGGAGAAGTGATCCGGACCACCGAGAGAGCCAATACCTGGATCGTTCAGACGCCCCAGTGCTTTGAGCGGGAGATTTTGCTGAATGCCCACCGGGATTATGGTCATATTCCCGGGATTACCGACGACTGCATGTTACTGGAACTGGCAGGAAAAACCGTGAAGCTGATCGAAGGCGATTATACCAATATCAAGATAACCACGCCGGACGACCGGGCCCTGGCGGAGACCTTCCTGGCAGAAACCGGGGCGGAATGAAGGGAGAGGATCGGTTGGCTGACCGGATGTGGGAAGTAACTTCGGAAGAGACCATCTTGTTATATGATTTTCTGCGGGTGCGTCTGGGCCTTACCCGCCGGCAGATCCGTCAGCTGAAATACCGCCAGCCGGGGATCCTGGTGAACGGTGAGAAGAGGTATGTTACCTGGCAGGTGCAGCCCGGCGACCGGGTCTGTGTCCCGCTGGACGGGAGCCCCGCGGAGTCGAAGCCACTGGCCATGAACCCTTCGCCCATAGAGATTCTCTATGAAGATGAGGATCTGATCGCCGTGAATAAACCGGCCGGTGTCGCCACCCATCCTGCCGGCATTCATCAGGATGACACCCTGGTCAATATGCTCCTGTATTATCTGCATGAGAAGGGGGAACCCCTGCGGCTGCATCCTGCGGGGCGCCTGGATCTTACCACCTCGGGGGTCATTTTGTTTTCCAAAAATCAGACGGCCGCCGGGCGGCTGGTAAAACAGAGGGAGAGAAAACTGCTGCGCAAAGAATATGTGGCTGCCGTCGCCGGCAGTGTGGAGCCGCCGGAGGGAGAGATTGTCCTGCCGATCCGCAGGGATCCGGAAAACGTCTGCCGGGTCATTATTTCCCCGGAAGGAAAACCGGCCTGCACCCATTACCGGGTCTGGGAAAGGGATGCGGCCGGTCGCGTAACCTTCCTGCGGCTGGCCCTTGAGACCGGCCGTATGCATCAGATCCGGGTTCATATGGCAGCCATCGGTCATCCCCTGCTGGGAGATCATCTGTATGGGGGCGATTCCGATGCCATCGGCCGGGCGGCTCTTCATGCGGCCTACATGTCTTTCCGCCAGCCATTTACGGATGAAAAAATCGAGATAGAGGCACCCCTTCCGGAGGATATGGCTGCTCTGATATCGTAAAATTTCGTCGCAACTCACAGAAATTTCACCAAAAAACCCTTGCATCCCCGGACAGCTGTGGTAGAATAACTATGATTTCTGTTTGAAATAATTAGATAATATAGAAAGTGAGGGTACCAATATGAAAAAGATGATCGCTATGCTGGCTGCGGCCTGTGCACTGACTCTGGGCGGAACCTCCGTCTATGCAGCAGATCTGTCCAGCCTGAAAGAAGCTGCGGAACAGGTACTGGGAGATGTAGATCTGTCCGCACTTACCAACCTGGTAGGAGATGTCAATCTGGAATCTCTGCATCTGGAAAATTTCAGCGCTGAGAATGTAGACATTGACGGACTGGTACAGGGCGTAAAGAACAGCGAGTTCCTGAAGAACCTGGATACCTCCAGCCTGAACCTGGATGCTCTTCTGGGTCTGCTGGATGATTCCGAGCTGCTCTCCAGCGTAGGCATTGAGAGCATTGACAAAGAGGCTCTGATGAACAGCCTGGAGGATGAGAGAGTTTCTTCCACCATCGACGATCTGATGGCCAGTGCCGGCAAAGGCGAGTCCATCGCAGACCGCGTCAAAGCTCTGGCACAGAAAGATTCCGTAAAGCAGATGTTCAGCGCTGTGACCGGCGGAAAAGATCTGTCGACCGTACTGAAGGGCCTGAATACTCTGAATGTGACCAGCATCCTGAATAAAGGTGCCGCTGCCCTGTCCAGCGAGAAGACCGGAGAGAACTCCGATATGGCAGGTGCCCTGGAGAAACTGATTCAGCTCGGTTCCTCCGCTCTGAAAGGGGAATGATTTCTGAAGGGGATTCCGGAAGGAACCGGCAGAAAATACAGAAGCAATTTCAAAGGAAGTGCGTTCATCGAACACACTTCCTTTTTTAGTAAAGAGAAGAAGAACAAATATCAGAAATTTATTGAAAACAGCTTGCGATTTTGTCAGTCAATGATTATAATTAAGGCTAGGATGTGGATTCACGGATATAGGCGACAGGAGTCTGTATGTGGGGTTCACACGAGATGAATATCTACATTATCTGATCTCATGAAAGGAGAGACAAAATGAAAAAGAAGGGATTCTTTAAGATGATGGCAGCCATGGTTGTCGCTGCCGCAGCACTGTTCACAGCAAGTGCCGTGTATGCCGATGATATCAAGGTGGCCATGATCACGGACTACGGTGATATCACAGACCAGTCCTTCAACCAGACAACCTACGAAGCATCCAAGGCTTTCTCCGAGGCCCACGGACTGGAGTTCACCTACTACAAACCCGAAGGTGACTCCGATGCAGAGCGTGTGGCCATGATCGATAAGGCCATCGCCGACGGATACAATGTTGTTATCATGCCTGGTTATGCCTTTGCCGGTGCCATTGTTGAGACCGCAGAGATGTATCCCGATGTGAAATTTGTGGCTCTGGACGTTTCTGAGTTCGACCTGACCTCCGCGGCCGGCACCGATACCTATGAGCAGCCGAACGTATTCAGCGCTGTTTATCAGGAAGAGCTGTCTGGCTTCATGGCTGGTTATGCCGCTGTTAAGATGGGCTATACCAAACTTGGTTTCCTGGGTGGTATGGCAGTTCCCGCTGTTATCCGCTATGGCTACGGCTTCGTACAGGGTGCGGATTTTGCAGCTGCTGAGACCGGCGCTGAGGTTTCCATGAACTATGCCTATGGTAACCAGTTCTATGGCGATGCGGATATCACTGCAGCGATGGATACCTGGTATCAGGGCGGAACCGAAGTCGTATTCGCCTGCGGCGGCGGTATCTTCACTTCGGCTGCTGAGGCCGCTGAGAAGGTGAGCGGCAAGGTCATCGGCGTTGACGTTGACCAGAAAGCTACCATCGACGGACAGTTTGGTGAAGGCATGACCATCACTTCCGCTATGAAGGGTCTGGGAGCTACCGTAGATACGCTGCTTCAGGCCATCGTAGATGGCAAGTGGGATGAGTATGCCGGCAAGATCGAGAACCTGGGTATCGTATCCGGTGATGATCCTACTCTGAACTATGTACAGATCCCTATGGAGAGCACTCAGTGGAATGATACCTTCACTCAGGATGACTACAAGGCTCTGGTAGCCTCTCTGGCATCCGGTGAGATCACGGTATCCAATGATACTTCCGCCGAGCAGCCCACCGCAGAAAAGGTTGCAATCAATTTCCAGGGCAACATCAAATAATGCCGTTTCGGAAAAACTCAACTGAATGATGAAAAGCGGCAGGCGCCGGAAGGGGCGGCCTGCCGCTTTTTTCCTGAAAAAACAGAAAGGGTGATACGAAAGTGGGAGAACCATATGCAATTGAGATGCTGAATATCACGAAACGGTTTCCCGGAATCATTGCCAATGATAATATTACACTTCAGCTGAGAAAGGGAGAGATTCACGCATTGCTCGGTGAGAACGGTGCCGGTAAATCAACCCTGATGAGCGTTCTCTTTGGTTTATACCAGGCAGAGGAAGGAACGATCCGGAAAGACGGCAAAGAGGTGAATATTAAAAACCCCAACGATGCCAATGATCTGGGCATCGGCATGGTGCATCAGCATTTTAAACTGGTGCAGTGCTTTTCCGTTCTGGATAACATCATTCTGGGGGTGGAAACCACCCGGGGCGGGTTGCTGCAGAAGGAAGAAGCCAGAAAAAAGGTGATGGCGCTTTCCGATAAATATGGTCTGAAAGTTGATCCGGATGCGATCGTGGAGGACATCACCGTCGGCATGCAGCAGAGAACCGAGATCCTGAAGATGCTGTACCGGGACAATGAGATTCTGATCTTTGATGAACCGACGGCCGTACTGACACCGGCGGAGATCGATGAACTGATGGAGATCATGCGGAACCTGGCAAAGGAAGGCAAATCCATTCTGTTCATTTCCCATAAGCTGGCCGAGATCATGGCTGTAGCGGACCGCTGCTCGGTACTGCGCCGCGGCAAATATATCGGAACCGTGAACATCGCAGATACCACCCAGGAAGATCTGTCCCGGATGATGGTCGGGCGGGATGTTGAGCTGGTGGTACAGAAAGAAAAGGCCAATCCCGGCAAGACCATTCTTCATGTGGAGAACATGACCGTTGCCTCCAAGGCACATCATATGAATGCCGTAAAGCATGTAAACTTTGATGTACACAGTGGGGAGATCGTCTGTATCGCAGGAATCGACGGCAACGGCCAGACCGAGCTGGTATACGGCCTGTCCGGCCTGGAGCCTCTGGTGGAAGGAAAGATCGAGCTGGATGGAAAAGATCTGTCCCATGCATCGATCCGGGAGAGAACTCTCTCCGGCATGGCTCACATTCCGGAAGACCGCCAGAAACACGGACTGGTTCTGGACTATACCCTGGAGGACAATCTGATACTGCAGCGGTATTTTGAACCGGAATTCCGGAATCCGGCAGGCTTCCTCAAACGGGGCGCCATCCGTTCCTACGCGGAGAGACTGATTGAACAGTATGACGTGCGTTCCGGTCAGGGCCCCATCACCATCGCCCGCAGCATGTCCGGCGGTAACCAGCAGAAGGCCATTATTGCCAGAGAGCTGGACCGTGTACCGAAACTGCTGATTGCCGTTCAGCCTACCCGTGGCCTGGACGTAGGCGCCATCGAATATATCCATCGTCAGCTGATCGCTCACCGGGATGCCGGCTATGCGGTTCTGCTGGTTTCTCTGGAGCTGGAAGAGGTTATGAGTGTCTCAGACCGCATCCTGGTTATGTATGAGGGCGAGATCGTCGGTGAATTCGATCCCAAGAAGACAAACCGTGAGGAACTGGGTCTGTATATGGCTGGTGCGAAGAAGGAGGTGGCAGGAGCGTGAATAATCAAGGAAAGAAAAGTTTCTGGAGCAACAGCGCAGTGCAGTCCATAACTGCCTCCCTGCTGTGCATCCTGCTGGGTCTGCTGATCGGTTATATCGTTCTGCTGGCGATCAATCCGGCAGGTGCGACAAACGCGATTGTGACGATCCTGAAGAATTACCTGACCTATCCCAGTCCTAAGGCTGCGCTGAAATATTGCGGCAACACCCTGGTGAAAACATCACCGCTTCTGATGTGTGCCCTGTCCATTCAGTTCTGTTACAAGGCAGGACTGTTTAACATCGGGGCCGCCGGTCAGTATACCGTGGGCGCCGGTGCCTGCCTCTATGCGGCACTGGCCTGGAAGCTCCCCTGGTTTGTGTGCCTGCTCCTGGCCTGCGTGGCCGGCGCTGTGTGGGCTGCCGCAGTAGGTTTCCTGAAGGCTTACCGGAATGTAAATGAAGTTATTTCCGGTATCATGCTGAACTGGATCGGACTGTATCTGGTGAATATGCTGCTGACGGGGGTCAAGGAAGGAACCAGCCCTTATACCGAGCAGATCTCCTCCATCAATCCCGCCGGCATGCTTCCTGTATTTACTCCGCTTTCGGGACCGATGTCCAATAAATATGTGACCATCGCGATACCGCTGGCAGTGATTGTTGCCATTGCAATCTGGGTCGTACTGAATAAAACGGTCTTTGGCTATGAAATCCGCGCCACGGGTCTGAACATGAATGCAGCCCGGTACAGCGGTATGAAAGAGAAGAAAAATGTGGTGATGACTCTGATCATCGGAGGAGCCATGGCCGGCGCCGGCGCGGCTTTCCTTTATCTGAGTGGTTTTGAACAGTGGTCCGTAACCCAGTCCTCCGTACCGGGGATGGGCTTCAACGGTATTGCTGCCACCTTCCTGGGCGGTCTGGATCCGATCGGGACGATTTTCTCCTCCTATTTTATCCAGCACATCACCAGTGGCGGAGCTTATCTGGATAAGATGATCTATCCGTCCCAGATCGCTGACCTGATCACTTCCATCATCATTTATCTGTGCGGATTTGTGCTGTTCTTTAAGCTCTTCCTCAACAAGAGAATTTCCGCCAGAAGACAGGCGCAGACACAGGCTAACGCCAATGATACGAAGGGAGGCGGACAGGCATGACATTATTGATTCAATATACCTTACTGTTTGCCGCGGTATTGATGCTGGTAGCCCTGGGCGGCTGCTTCTCTGAGCATTCCGGCGTGATTAACCTGGGTCTGGAAGGTGTCATGGTTATGGGATCCCTTGGCGGAGCCCTGACGATGAAATATCTGCCGGCCGGGACGCCTGCCGTTCTCATGGTCCTCCTGGTGGTACTGATCTCCATGGCATCCGGTGCTCTGTATACGGTGCTGCTGGGTGTCGCCAGTATCAATTTCAAGGCAGATCAGACGCTGGTCGGAACCGCTATGAACATGCTGGCTGCCGCCGCTGCCACGGTTCTGGTAAAGGCGATCAACCTGGCGGAGAATCCGGACAATGTATCCTCTGCGATTCAGTACGGTACCGCCAAGAAAGCGTTTATCATCAATATCGGCAACTTCCAGTTTAACTGGTTTGTTCCGATCGCTATCGTGCTGTTGATTGCTTCCTACGTGATTCTGTACCGTACCCGGTTCGGACTTCGTCTCATGGCCTGCGGTGAGCATCCCCAGGCAGCCGACAGTGTAGGTATCAGCGTATTCAAGATGCGCTGGGCCGGTGTGCTGATTTCCGGTATGCTGGGCGGACTCGGCGGTATCGTCTACATCACCGCCGGTGTTTCCGAGTGGAAGTTTGAGACTGGTGTGGCCGGCTTTGGTTTCCTGGCATTGGCTGTTATGATCTTCGGTCAGTGGAAACCTCAGCGGATCGCTCTGGCGGCGCTGCTCTTCGGTTTCTTCCGCGCTCTGTCCAACGTATATTCGGGATTTGCCATGCTGGCAGCCTTAAAACTGCCTGGCACCATCTACAATATGATGCCTTATATCATCTCTCTGGTGGTTCTGGCATTTACATCCCAGAATTCCAAAGCACCCAAAGCAGAGGGAATTCCTTACGACAAGGGTTCCCGTTAAATGGTTATGGGAAGAATCCCTCCCTGCGGAGGGATTCTTCTTATCTCAGTAGCAAAAGACTTTTCTGAAAGAAGGAGATGGATTCAAATGTTTTTTTCTGTAAAGAAACCCGGTAATCTGATTAAAAGAGGCCTGCAGCTCTTTCTGCTGCTGGGAATGGTATCTCTGCTCCCTGCCCTTACGGTATCCGCCGCGAAACCGGCGGCCACCATCGGCAGCAAGAAATACAAGACCCTGGAGGCGGCGATCGATGCGGTAAAAAAGGGACAGACCATCGTTGTCCAGAAAAATCTGACCAATCAGCTGCCCATCAGTTTGGACCGAAAGACTGCCTTTGTGCTGGATATGAATCATCACAAATACAGCACCTACAGCGGTGTGACGGCCTTTGTGCTGAATGCCGGAAAGATGACGGTGAAAAATGCGAAAAAGATGACATCGTCTACTCTTTTCCATGTCAACGAAGGAGCAGCCCTGGCCGTAAAGAACGGCTCCTATGTCGGAGGTATCATTAACTATGGTACTGCCTCCATCCAGGGGGGGAGCTTTTCCAACACCGATGGCAAAACGAATGTGCTGGATAACCGGAAGGGAAAGATGACGGTGTTCGGTGGTACTTTTACCCAGAAAAATACCAAATATTATCTGATATCCAACACCGGGACGATCACCATCAAAGGCGGACGTTTTACGGGGGGACTGGGAAATCATACCGAGAAAACGGCCAAGATGATCATCAGCGGCGGTACCTTCCGTGGAAACGACAAGGAGAATACCATCATCAACGGAGCCGGAACTACCCTTCGGATCAGCGGCGGTACCTTCACGGCCGTCGGCAATTTCTATGTTCTGAACAATGAGGGCAAGAGCTACCTGTCCGGAGGAACCTTCCTGAACGAGAGCGATGCTCTGTGGACAAAGAACAAAGAGGATCTGAAGGTGGGACGTAAAGTAAAATACAGCGGAAAGATCATCGTCGGATGAGGATGACCGGGGAATATCTGCATGCGTAAATTGCTAATAACCGATCTGGATGATACTTTGTATTCATGGCTGGGATTTTTTATCCCAGCCTTCTATGCGATGGCAGAAGAAATAGCCACGATTCTGCACACAGATTTGGACCATCTGCTGGTGGAATACCGGGCCGTGCACAAGCGGAAGGGAAGTGTGGAGTACCCGTACGCCTCCTTGTCTCTGCCCTCGGTAAAAGCCGCCTTCCCGGACATGACCCGGGGGGAGCGACGCGAAGCCCTGGGAGAGGCCTTTCACCGGTTCAACTCCGTCCGGAAGCAGAAACTGCAGTTGTTTCCGGGAGTGAGGGAAACCCTGACGGAGCTGAAAGAGAAGGGAGTTGGCATCGTAGGCTATACGGAATCGGCCGAGGAGAACGGATACTATCGTCTGAGCCGCCTGGGGATCGCTGAACTCTTTTCCGCGGTGTATGTCTCAGACAGCCCCTACAAGCGTCCCGCCCATCTGCCTTCCTCCGACCGGACCCGGGTGGTCTCCGGGAAAAAACCAAATCCGGAACTGCTGCGTCACATCCTGGAGGTGGAGGGAGTCGCTCCGGAGGAAGCCGTCTACCTGGGAGACAGCCTGACGAAGGATGTATATATGGCAAAAAAGGCGGGCATCTGCGCTGTTCAGTGCCAGGTGGCAAAAATCCCGGATGCGAAGGAGCTATACGAAAAACTGGTCAGGATATCCCACTGGACACGGGAAGATTTCCGGCGGGAGGAGAGACTGCGGGAGGAATGTGCAAGAGATCAGATCGGACCGGATTATGTGCTGGAGGACTTTACCGGACTGAAGGAAATTATAGGATAAAATAGTTGCACAGCCTAATAAATCATGGTAAAATCATCCACAAACATTATTTAATAAAATTTTTCTAAATAGTGTTTAATATAATGAAAGAGGAGAAAAGATATGAAACGAAACTGGAAGATGGGTTTACTGAGCCTGTCCCTGTGCCTCTGCCTTCTCCCTTCCGTAGTATTTGCGGCAGAAGAAGAGCTTCCGGCCACCCCTTTTTACATGACGGCCTGGTCTTTACTGCCCCCGGTGGTCGCCATCATCCTGGCACTGATCACAAAGGAAGTTTATTCCTCTCTGTTTATCGGTATCTTTGTCGGAGGCCTGCTGTATTCGAATTTCGGGTTTGAGGGAACTCTGACCCACATGTTTAACGATGGAATCGTGGCTTCCCTGGCCGATACCTACAACATGGGTATTCTGGTATTCCTGGTAGTTCTGGGTATTCTGGTTATTCTCATGAACCGGGCCGGCGGTTCGGCCGCCTTCGGCCGCTGGGCGTCCGACCATATCAAAACCCGGGCAGGTGCCATGCTGGCCACCATTGCTCTGGGCGTGCTGATTTTTATTGATGACTATTTCAACTGCCTGACCGTAGGCAGCGTGATGCGCCCTGTCTGTGACAAACATAATATCTCCCGGGCAAAACTGGCCTACCTGATTGACGCCACGGCAGCGCCGGTGTGTATTATCGCTCCGGTATCTTCCTGGGCGGCAGCCGTATCCAGCTACGCAACGGATGGCAACGGATTTGAACTGTTCATTCGCGCCATACCTTTTAACTTCTATGCGATTCTTACCATCGTCATGATGATCCTTCTGGCGGTCACCAATCTGGACTTTGGCCCAATGGCTCTTCATGAAAAGAATGCCAAAGAAAAGGGAGATATCTTCTCCGGCATGAGCCGCGATAAAGAGGTGGAAGAGGAAGAGACCAATCCCGATGGCCGGGTGATGGATCTGGTGCTTCCCATCGTGATACTGATCATTTCCTGCGTCGTCGGCATGATCTACTCCGGCGGATTCTTTGAGGGCTCCGGTTTCATCGAGGCATTTTCGAATTCCGACGCTTCGGTAGGTCTGATGCTGGGATCCGCAGTGACTCTGGTGCTCACGATCATCTACTACATGATTCGCCGTATTATGACCTTCCGCAGCATGATGGAATGTATCCCGGAAGGATTTAAATCCATGGTTCCCGCGATTCTGATCCTGACCTTTGCCTGGAGCCTGAAGGCGATGACCGATTCTCTGGGCGCCAAGGACTTTGTGGCCGGAGTGGTGCAGGGATCGGCCGGCAGTTTTGAAGCACTGCTGCCCGCCATCATTTTCATCATCGCCTGCTTCCTGGCCTTTGCGACCGGTACCTCCTGGGGCACCTTCGGCGTACTGATTCCCATCACACTGGGAGTCTTCCCCCTGGACAATCCCCTGGGTATTGTCTGCGTATCCGCCTGCATGGCCGGCGCGGTCTGCGGTGACCACTGCTCACCGATCTCAGATACCACGATTATGGCTTCGGCCGGAGCTCAGTGTGAACATGTGGTACATGTCTCCACCCAGCTTCCTTACGCGATTACTGCGGCAGTAGTCAGCTTTGTCTGCTACATCGTGGCAGGATTTATGCCCAATGCCTTCATTGTACTTCCCTTCGGCATTGTGCTCATGGTAATCCTGATATTCTTCCTTCGCTTCGTGCTTCGCAGTACGAATGCCCATTCGTAAATTAGGAGATATACATGGAAAGAAACAAGATGGAAACACAGAAAACTGGCTGCGGAAACAATATCCGCGGCCGTTTTCTGGTATTGGAAGGAATTGACGGATCCGGAAAAAGTACCCAGGTCCGCCTTCTGGCAGAACGGCTGAGAAATGAGGGGATACCCTGCGACAAGACGATGGAGCCGACCGACGGTCCCTTCGGATCTCAGATCCGCCAGGTACTCACCGGGCGGATTCAGGCAGATCCCAGAGTACTGGCGCCACTGTTTGTAGCCGACCGTCTGGATCACCTCCTGAAAGAGGGGAACGGACTGAAAGCCCGGGTGGAGGCAGGAGTCACCGTGATCTGTGACCGGTATTACTACTCCAATTATGCCTACCAGAGCGCCGATCTGTCCATGGACTGGGTGATTGGCGCCAACGAACCCTGCCGCCAGATATTACGGCCGGACCTCTGCCTGTTCCTGGATGTGGACCCGGACGCCGCCCTGGAGCGGATTACACGGAACCGGGATCATACCGAGCTGTTCGAGAAAAAATCCCGCCTGATACAGACCAGAAAAGATTACCAGGAGGCCTTTCGCCGGATCGGAAATGAGGAAAATATCGTAACGATTGACGGCAGCGGGAGCAAAGAAGAAATCGCAGAACGCATCTGGGAGGCGGTCCGCCCGCTTTTTATCCAGAGCTTATAAAATAGATAGGAGATCCGATATGAGCGAGACTGTCCGTATATCCGATTACTTCGGAGTGGATCTGTTCAATGACACCGTAATGAGAGAGCGGCTCCCCAAAAAGATCTATGTCGATCTGAAGAGGACCATCCGGGAAAGAACCGAACTGAACCCCGCTACGGCGGAGGTGGTGGCCAACGCCATGAAAGACTGGGCGATTGAGCACGGTGCCACCCACTATACCCACTGGTTTCAGCCGATGACCGGCGTCACAGCGGAAAAACACGATTCCTTCATTTCTGCACCGACACCGGAAGGAAAAACCATCATGGAGTTCTCCGGCAAGGAGCTGATCAAAGGCGAGCCGGACGCTTCCTCCTTCCCCTCCGGAGGTCTGCGAGCGACCTTTGAGGCCCGGGGCTATACCGCCTGGGACTGCACGTCCCCAGCCTTTCTTAAACATGACGGCGTAGGAACGATCCTCTGTATCCCGACCGCCTTCTGCTCCTACACCGGTGAAGCCCTGGATATGAAAACTCCTCTGCTTCGCTCGATGGAGTCCCTGGATACACAGGCGATACGGGTACTCCGCGCCCTCGGTAACACAACGTCACACACCGTCATCCCCTCCGTCGGCGCCGAGCAGGAATATTTCCTGATTTCCCGGGAGAATTATCTGAAGCGGAAAGATCTGATCTACACCGGCCGCACCCTTTTCGGCGCAATGCCCAGTAAAGGCCAGGAGATGGAAGATCACTATTTCGGGAGCATCCCGGAGGCCATCGGCGTCTTCATGGCCGATCTGAACGAGAGACTCTGGAAGCTGGGAATACCGGCCAAGACTCAGCACAACGAAGCAGCCCCGGCCCAGCATGAACTGGCACCGATCTACACCGAGTGCAACGTCGCTACGGATCAGAACCAGCTGATCATGGAGTCCATGAAGAAGATAGCCTATAAACACAATCTCACTTGTCTGCTTCATGAGAAACCTTTCAACGGAGTCAATGGCTCCGGTAAACATAATAACTGGTCCATTACCACGGATGACGGGATCAATCTGCTGAATCCCGGCAAAAAACCCCATGAAAACGATCTGTTCCTCCTGGTGCTGTCCTGCATCCTGAAAGCCGTGGACGAACATGCCGACCTGCTCCGCTTCTCGGCCGCCGACGTGGGAAACGATCATCGTCTGGGCATGCAGGAGGCACCGCCCGCCATCATTTCCATCTTCCTGGGCGAACAGCTGCAGGACGTGATCAACCAGCTGCTGACCACCGGCGCGGCAGATCACAGCATCGGCCGCGGAGTGATTCAGACCGGCGTAAGCACCCTGCCGGATCTGTTCACCGATGCCACCGACCGCAACCGCACCTCACCCTTCGCCTTCACCGGAAATAAGTTCGAATTCCGCATGGTCGGCTCCTCCGATTCCATCGCAGACTGCAATGTGGTACTGAACACCATCGTAGCCGAGGCCTTCAGCGATGCGGCAGACCGGCTGGAAAAAGCAGAAAATCCCGAGGAAGAAGCAAAGAAGATCACCCTGGAAAACCTGCGGGACCATCAGCGCATCATCTTCAACGGCGACGGCTACTCCCAGGCCTGGGTAGAAGAGGCAGAACGACGCGGCCTCCCGAACCTGCCCAGCATGGTGGACGCAATCCCCTCCCTCACCACGGAAAAAAGCGTAGCCATGTTTGAAAAAATGGGAGTCTTCAACCGCACCGAGCTGGAATCCCGGGCAGAAATCAGCTACGAGACCTATGCCAAAACCATCAATATCGAGGCCCATACCATGATGAACATGGCCGGGAAAAAATACATCCCCACTGTGATCCGCTACGTAGGAGAGCTGGGAAATTCCATAAATTCCGTCACCTCCGCCTGCCCCGAGGCAGACGTAAGCGCCCAGCGGGAGATGCTCATCGAGTGCTCCGCCCTCCTCTCCGAAGCCCGGAAAGCACTGAAACATCTGGAGACCGTCACCCTGGAAGCCGCCGCAGAAAAAGATATCGTACACTCCGCCCGCCGCTTCCACGACGAAGTCATACCCGCCATGAACGCACTCCGCTCCCCCATCGACAAACTCGAATTCCTGGTAGACAAATCCTACTGGCCCTATCCCTCCTACGGAGACATGATGTTCCAGGTCGGATCCAAATAAAAGCCACCTCCGGATACAGAACCCATCACCCGAAAGGCGGAAGCCACCTTCGGATTCAGAACCCCACAGTCGAAAGGCGGGATGCTTTTTTTCACGAGACAAACCGCCCGGGGCTCACAGGGAGACGGAGCGGAGGGGCCACAATTCTCTAAAGTGAGAGGAAACAAGATACCCTGGCACCGCGAGGCGTCATGAGAAATCCGATGATTTCTCATGACGTTTCGCGCTTCGTTCGGGCGTGGATCGCCCGAACTCCGGCCACTGGGTATCTTGCTCCCTCTCACTAAGAGAATTTGTGGACTCCGCAAATGTCTCCCTGTGAGACCCGGGCGGTTCGTCTTAGATGAAAAAAACGGGAAGATGTATACGACACGCAAGACTCGCAAACGAGTCTTAAAGAAATACAAAAACCCCACATACTTCGTGGGGTTTTCGCATTATGAAAGGGAGGAAGTCGCTTACGCGACTGTTTATGAAAAAAATGATCGGTTGGCTTGCTATTTTCTATTACGACTAAATAATAAATAATAAAGATGAATTATGAATGATTTGACTATGGAATAAACGTAAAAAATAAATGAATTTTTTGTTAACAGTGACATATCGTGACGTTGACAATGAATGTTATGTCATATATAGTAATTAGAAAACAAAGGCCTTGGAGGATGAAAAGTTTTATATAAGTAATTGCGAAACTCGCTCCGCGAGTTCGTAATCATGAGCAAACCAAGGT
>CAMOYN010000011.1 GCA_946630035.1 uncultured Lachnospiraceae bacterium | reverse complement strand
TCTTCCCGGAAGAGGGCGATCAATATGCCGACACCGGAGAGCTGACCGTCGTCAGGGGAGAAAAAACAGTGCCAGAGGGTAGTTCTGAAGGTGGTAACGATTGCTCGAGTGAAAACCAGGGCATACGGGTTCTGGACGGAAAGATCCGGAAGGGTGAAATCTGGTATCTGGTGGATCGTGAGATCCCCGTGGGGGCGGAGGTGAGCTGCCGCCTGGACTGGGAGCAGCGCTTCTCACGGATGCAGCAGCATACAGGTGAGCATATCCTGACGGGGACGATTCACAACCGGTATGGATATAATAATGTAGGATTTCATCTGAGCGATGAGGGACCGGTGACGCTGGATCTGGACGGGCCGCTGACCTATGATCAGGCCATGGAGATGGAAGAAGCTGCCAACGCTGTGGTATTTGCCAATGTTCCGGTGACAGCGCTGTACCCTTCCCGGGAAGAACTGAAGGACATTACCTATCGCAGCAAGATTGAGATCGAAGGACAGGTTCGACTGATCCGGATCGGCAGTGCCGAAGAGACGGTAGATCTGTGTGCCTGCTGTGCACCCCATGTGGCGAGAACCGGAGAGGTAGGCCTTATCAAGATTGTCAGTGTCCAGAATTATAAAGGCGGAGTGCGTCTGGGAATCCTCTGCGGAGGCCGGGCCCTGTCCCATTACCGTACCGAATGGCACCGGAGTCTGGAACTGGCAAAATCTCTTTCCACCGGAGTGGAACAGGTGGCAGATTCCGTGGCAGCATTGCGGGAGGAACTGACAGAAAGCAAGCAGAAACTGGCTGCTTTACAGGAAAAGATGATCCTGCAGGAAATCGCAGAGATTCCTTCCGAAGCTCCTCATATCTGGTTCTCCGAGGAAAACCTGGCCCCGGCAGTGCTGAAAAACTGCTTTAATGCCATGACAGAAAAATTCCCCGACTATGTCGGCATCTTCATGGGAAATGACACAGATGGCTACCGGTATTCCGCCGGCAGCGCCACGCTGGACTCCCGTTCACTGGCAGCCAAAATGCGGGAAGATCTTTCCGCCAAAGGCGGCGGCAGCAAAGAGATGATACAGGGAAAAGTATCCTCATCCAAGGAAGAATTAATCCGATTCTGGAAAACTCTGTGAGTCAGAAGGGACGGTTCTTTTTGACTCATTGCCCGCAAGACGATGGGGGAGGGAGGAACAGGGGACGAGAGACAGGGGACGTACCTTTGTCTCCTTCAAAAGGAGACAAAGGTACGTCCCCTGTCTCTTTCCCCTTGTCTCTATCCTGTCGATTCCTGTCCCTTGCAGTCGATCCTGACTAACTACACGTAGGAAAATAATATGGAAAATACTCATAAAAACAACCCGGTCTCGCTGGCAAAACTGACAGGATCCATGCTGATTTTCGGAACCATTGGCATTTTCCGGAGATGGATCCCTCTGTCCTCTGCCTGGATGGCATTTTTCAGGGGAACCATCGGAAGCCTGTTCCTGATTCTTCTATTAATCATGCGCAGAAAAAACCGCGCGGAGCATCTGAATCTTCGCACGGTTTTTCTTTTGATTCTGAGCGGCGCATTGATCGGCTACAACTGGATTCTGCTCTTTGAAGCCTATAATAATACAACGGTTTCTGTGGCAACCCTCTGTTATTACATGGAACCTACCCTGGTGGTGGTGCTTTCCGCCTTGCTCTTCCGGGAGAAACTGACACCCAAAAAGATCCTCTGTACCCTGGCAGCCCTTCTGGGAATGGTTCTGGTGTCCGGCGTCCTGGAAGCAGGTGGCGTTAGCACCCGGGATATGAGAGGGATACTGCTGGGGCTGGCGGCGTCCTGTCTGTACGCAGTCGTGGTATTGCTGAACAAATCCCTGCCACCTGTGGAACCGTATGGTAAAACCATAATTCAGCTGTCCTCGGCAGCTGTGGTATTGATTCCCTATCTGTTCCTGGTCGAAGGCATGGCAGGACTGGTATTCACCCCGAAGACCCTGCTGCTGCTCCTGTTCGTCGGCGTGGTTCATACAGGAATCAGCTATTCTTTGTACTTCGGCTCCATGGACGGACTGAGAACTCAGACCGTGGCACTGTTCAGTTACATCGATCCGGTCACTGCTTTGGTTCTCTCCGCCCTGCTCCTACACGAGCAGATGAGCCCCCTGGGAATCCTCGGAGCCATCCTCATCCTCGGAGCCGCCGCCATCGCCGAAACATGAGTCAGGCAGGAGGAGTCTGAGAAACCGCCGGGGATCTGTTCCCGGCGGTTTTTCACGAGGTGAAGCTTACTGAACTTCGATCGTCCAGTGGGTGGACCAGGTTTTGCCGGGGTCCAGAGTAAGGAGATCGGCCTGCAGGGCCAGATTTTCTACGATCCCTTCCCGGGAGGGGAGAGAGGTCCAGGGCTCGATGCACACGTAAGGGGCATCGGTCTGCGGCTTGTGCCAGAATCCGATATAGCGGAAGTCGGGATAGGATACCTTGACGGAATGGCTTCCCCGATCCGATTTCAGGGTGACGGCTTTCGCCGCGTGATGCAGGACGACGGCATCGTGGTCAAAGAGATCATGATGGAGCGGAATACGGCGATGGCTTTCCATCTCATAGACTTCCTGCCTGGGCGTCACGGCACCGGAGTCCGCCAGGAAGATCCGGTACGGGTGGGATTCTTCATCAAACTCCAGGTAATAATCTTCAAAACGAAGACCTTCCTCCATCGGGACATTGAACCCGGGATGGCCTCCCACAGCAAAATACATACGTTCCGTACCCCTGTTTTCCACGGTAGTCCGGATGATCAGAGCATTTTCCTCTGTCTCATAGCGGATCCGGTAACGGAAATCGAAGGGGTATTTTTTCATGGTCTCTTCCGTGGCATCCAGTCGGAAGGTGACAGCCTGATCCGAAACATCTTCCGGAACCAGATCTTCGTACCGGACCAGACCGTGATTTCCGAAGCCATATTCCCGGCCATTCAGAATATATTTACCTTCCGTGAGCCGGGCTACATAGGGAAAGATATTCGGCGCGTGGCTCGTCCAGTAGGCAGGATCGCCCTGCCAGAGAACCTCCCGCCCGTCGGCCGTACGAATCGACTGAAGCTGAGCCCCGTGGGAATCAATGATAACTGACAGCTGACTGCTTTTTATGTTGATATTCATACACTCCTCCTTGAAGTGAGTCAGAGGGGACGGTTCTTTTTGACTCATTGCATTCAATGAGTCAAAAAGAACCGTCCCCTCTGACTCATGTTGAATTGATTTTAACATGAATTCAGTAGAAAAGATAGATAAGGAAGAATAGTAAAAATAGAATAAAGAACGGGGGAAATTGACAATTAGCATATATTTGTGTATAATTACCACGATGTGACGTATCATTGCGGCACGAAATGATTATATGCCGTGAGTCAGCGTTGCAGAAAAATATGTGGAAACGAGGAGGAGTGAACATGCTGAAAAAGAAATCCAGGAAAAAAGGTCTCGGGCTGGTCAGAGTTTCTCTGATACTGTTCTTATCGTTGTTTTGTATCCTGGGTGGTTACAGGGAAGTGATGGCAGAGACGGAAGGAAATTATGAGTATTCGGTTTCTGCATATGATAACTCTGCGACTATAAAGAGGTACATCGGATCTGAAAAAAATCTGGTGATCCCGAAAAAGCTGGGTGGGCATCCGGTGAATCAGATTAGTAAAGCGGCTTTTAAGGGGAACACCGCCATCGAGTCGGTTACTATTCCGGAATTTATTACAGCTGTAGGATGGGAAGCCTTTATGAGCTGTTCCGCCCTGAAAACGGTAAAATGGAATGCAGCAGAGGATATTCCAAGGTATTGCTTTGATTCCTGCATTTCATTAGAATCAGTAGAGTTGAATGATCATGTTTACTGGATTCATGACAGGGCGTTTTTTCTCTGCGGGAAGCTGAAAAGTGTACGAATCGGGACGGAAGAGAGCCGGTTGATGTTTATCTCCGACCTTGCTTTTTCTGAATGTCCGAATCTGACAAATATCACTTATGCCGGCCGTAAGGTCTGGTGGGATGAGATTCTGTCTCGTACGGAAGAGACGACAAGAAAACGTCTTGAGACGGCCAATGTAACATACGCTCTGAAGTATGCCAAACCAGGAAAGCCTACCAATGTCAAGGTCACGTATCCGGATCTGGAGAATGTGCACATCACCTGGAAGGCTGTTCCCAATGCCAGAAACTACGTAGTGAAAATCAGCGGTCCCAAGGGATATACAACAGAAAATAAGAATGTATGGGGCTTTGATTCTGACGGAAAACCTTTAAAAAAGCCCTCTCTGGATATAGCTCTGTATCATGGAGAAAACTGGGGATCGCCCAAGTATCCCTATGGAAAGTATACATTTACGATTTATGCAACAGGATATCATACGGATGTAGAACCGATTCAGGGAAAAGGAAGTAAAACCTGTATTTTTAAACGCCTGGAAAAACCGGAGTCAGTTATCTGGAAAAAATACAGAAAGGTTGGCCGCAAGCTTGCTATGAGCTGGAAGAAGAATAAGCTTGCGGATGGATATATTCTTTCTTATATTTACTATAAGTATGGATCGGAAAATCGATCCAAGGAATACACCAAGGCACTTACTGCCAAAACCACCAGCTACAGTCTGACGATTCCTAAGAAGTATAATGCGATCATGTTTGCACTGCGGCCCTATGTAGTATCCGGGAAGAAAAAATGCTATGCGAAAGAAGATCTCAAATGGATCAATATAGGCCCGGACGGACGGGAACTTCAGTGGTAAAAAATATAAAAATGATTCAGACCAATGGGGACAGGTCCCGGTGGCGAAAAGCCACCGGGACCTGTCCCCATTGGTCTGAATCTCAAAAGGGAGACACAGAACCGTCCCCTGTCTCCCTCGAAAAGGAGACAGAGAACCGTCCCCTGTCTCCCGATCAATGATCCATCGCTGTCGCAGTCCTGCGTACAAAGGTTATGAAATGCTGTACCACCGGTGTCAGATAGCGGTTGGCGTCATATACCATATAGATTATACGCTCACAAACAGGCTCTGAGATCGGTATCTGCCGGATCTGGAATTCGTTCAGCGCAGGAACGGCAGCTACGAGGGCGATTCCCATACCACCGGCGACAAGTGAGGCGATGCTTCGCTCATCCGGTGCATAAAACAGGATTTGAGGGGAATGGGGCATGTTTTCCCGGAAGAAACGATCTACGATCGGCCGTAGTCCACACTCCTTCGTATAGTTCAGGAAGGGCCAGTCGGACAGATCTGCGAGCCGGAGTCGTGACCTCAGGGCCAAAGGATGATTCGGAGGGGTGATTATTACCATCGGCTCCGTCATAAGGGGGACAAAGATCAGGCGGGGGTCATCATCCGGCATGGTGGCAAAACCTATATCGTATTTCCCGCTCAGAAGTCCTTCCTTAATAACGGTGGAGGATGCCTGATTGAACTGGACAGTGATCTGCCGGCCTTTCTGCTGGGATAAAAACTGACTTACGGTATCCGGTACAAAACCTTGCGCGAAGGGGGGATTGTACGCGATATCGATGTGTCCGCTGTTAACACCGGTCATTTCCTGTATGGAACGGGTTGCCTGGGAAATGGTCGAAAGAGCAGGTGCAATCTGTTCATAATATTGCTGCCCGTATTTGGTCAGCTCAATATGGCGCCCTTTTCGCTCAAACAGCAAAAATCCAAGTTCTGCTTCGAGGGCTGCGATAGATTTGGAGAGAGTGGGCTGGGATACAAACAGATTGCGGGCTGCTTCGTTGAAATTCAGATATCTGGCGACGGCACAGAAATAGTTCAGCTGAAGAAGGGTCATGAGAACCTCCGGATGAGTGGCTTAAGTAAGAAAATGGTGAATAAGACAGTGCTATCTCAGAACAAATATTTTATATCTGTCTGCATTATAGAAGCTGGGCTATGGATTGTCAATAGCCATTATGCTATTAAAATGAGGAGAAGAAGGAATCATCCTTCGTAAAAAAATGATGTATTCTTGAAATGTAAGTAGAGTTCAGTCAGGTGATTTCTAATCGGGCTTTGTGAGAAATGAAAAGGAGAAAACGATGAAGAAACTGGATTCCATTCTTCTCGGAATAGAACTGGCCGTCGGATGTGTCTGCATGGCGGTGATTGCTATTCTGGTTTTTGCGACCGTTATCTGCCGTTACTTCCTGCATACCGGCATCCTCTGGGCCGATGAAGTAGTGGTTAATCTGTTTGTAGTCATGGTGATGGCTGGTGGAGCGTTATGTTTCCGCTACCGGAAACACACAGAAATGACGCTGTTTATAGATCGCCTCCCGGCGTCCGGAAGGGTGGTCCTTCGTTCCCTGCTGCAGATTGTGACGTTGGTTTTTTTGCTGATCCTCTTTTACAGCGGCATTCGCCTGACTATGTCCGGTGCCGGCATGCTGACTTCCGTGCTGAGGATTCCATTTCAATACATTTATGTCATGATTCCCATAGGAACATTGCTGATGCTTTATGAATTTATCAAGGATTCGATAAAGCGCATCCCGGAAGAGCGGAACCCGAAGGAGTAAGAGAAGAGGAGGAAAAGCAATGGTTTTACTGCTGATTATTGTCGTCACTATGTTGCTGGGACTCCCGGTATTCGTTGCTCTTGGACTGACGGGAACCATCGGACTGGCTATGACCAGTGCGGCCAACATCCCCTGGAATGCAATTGCGAAAAACATCTACAGCGGAATCAGTGCCTATGCACAGCTGGCTGTGCCGTTGTTTATTCTGGCCGGTGAGATTATGAATACTTCCGGAATCACGGAACGACTGGTACGCTTCGCTTCCATGCTGATCGGCCGTATGCCGGCCAGTCTGGCTCAGACAACGGTTCTGACCAGTATGTTCTTCGGGAGCATCACAGGATCCGCCCAGGCAACAACTGCCTGTGTGGGCGGTAATATGATTCCTGCCATGATCAAGGAAGGCTATCCTGCAGAAACAGCGGTGGCAGTTTCTGCCTGCTCCTCCGCATGCGGTCCGGTGATCCCGCCCAGCATTATGATGATTTTGTACGGCTGCAGTGTAGGCGCTTCCATCGGCGGTTTGTTCATGGGAGGGATTATCCCAGGTATTCTGCTGGCTCTGGGACTTATGGTTGTTGTTTTTATTCAGGATCGCAGACTTCATTTTCCCCGCCGTACAAAAAAATACAGCCATGAAGAGAAGATCGCTATTTTGAAGGATTCCATCTTCCCGTTATTGATGCCGGTTATCATCATCGGGGGAATCATGGGTGGTATCTGTACTCCTACCGAAGCAGCTGCCGTGGCCGTTGCCTATGCGCTGTTTGTGGGACTGTTCATTTACAAGAATATTACCTGGAAGCTGATGCTGCAGATGTTGAAAAACTCTGTGATCACGACAGCCAGTACTCTGCTTATTATCGGTGTGGCTAAACTGGTGGGTTACGTATTCACGGCGCTTCAGGTGCCGGTAATGCTGGCAAATGCATTTATGTCCTTCTCAGATTCCAAATATGTATTTTTGCTGTTGGTGAATATTCTTCTGCTGATCATGGGTATGTTTATGGATGGCGGTGCGAGTATCGTTATCTTTGCTCCGATTCTTGTACCGATCGCCACAGCTCTGGGCATCAATGTCATTCATTTTGGTGTCATCATGACATTGAACATGGCCATGGGAACGGCAACACCGCCGTTGGGTCTCTGTCTGTTCATCGGCTGCAACATCGCTGATCTGAAAGTAGAAAAAGGAGCAAGGGCGGTACTTCCGTATATTGCAGGTGAGCTGGTTGTACTGGCTATTGTCACCTATTTGCCGGAAATTGTTCTGTTTATCCCAAGATGGCTTGGATATGTGTAAATTTCAAAAATATAGTGCGTGACACTATAAAATAGAAAGGAAGAAAAAATATGAAGATGAAAAAACTTGTTGCATTGAGTCTGGCGGCGGCCATGACGTTGAGCCTGGTGCCGGTAACTCCGGTGTGGGCTGCGGACTACACATTGAAGCTTTCGGTAAGCGCCTCGGCGACCGGAACACAGGCTGACGGGTATGCAAAACTGGCGGAACTGGTAAGCGAGAAGACGGAAGGAAAGGTAGAGATTCAGCTTTTCCCCGGTTCTCAGCTGGCGGATAAGGTTCCTTCCATGGAGGGACTGCGGGATGGAAGTATTGAGATGACGGTGGCTGCTATGACGGATATCTCCAATTTCGGAGATGTGTGGGGTAGATTCTCTCTGCCGTATCTGTTTGAAAGTACGGAAGATCTGATTGGTAAACTGAATTCAGAGACCATAAATGCACATGTTACTGAGAAATTAGGCGAAATCGGCATGGTTCCGTTGATGTATATGGATATCGGTTCCCGTAGTATTCTGAACTCTAAACATGCAGTTTCCAGCCCGGCGGATATGAATGGACTGAAGATTCGTGTGATGCAGGATGCGACTCTCGCAGCAGCGATCGAGGCGATGGGCGGTATTGCTACTCCTATGGCCTGGAGCGAGACCTACACGGCTTTGCAGCAGGGCACGGTAGACGGTCTGGAAAACTCTGCCCCGATCATTACTTCCAACATGATGCATGAAGTAGCAAAATACTATTCTCTGACAGAGCAGTTTATCATTGCGGATGTGCTGTTAATGAGCAAGAGCGTATATGACAGTATGCCGGAAGATCTGCAGGCTCAGCTGAAGGAAGCCTGCGCAGAAGCCGGTGAGTACTGGAATGGCGAACTGTGGCCGGCCGCCATGGAAGAGCAGCTGCAGGTGATGATTGACAGTGGTGTAGAAATCAATGATGTAGATAAAGAAGCATTCATGAGTTCAGTGGAAGGAATGAAGGAAGAATGGCTTGCAAACGCTTCCGATGAGTGCAAGGAAATGTATGATATCATCACAGCTGAATAAGGCTGGAAATTTAGTAAGATAAAGGAAAAGGGGCGGCACGGGCGGCCGCTCCCTTTTTGTAAAAATATACGGGTTAGAAAGGGTTTGTCATGGATAAAGAGAAAGAAACGGCAGCAGCTGTCGATAGCGAACTGCCGGAAGGGGGACATTGGGTTACACATGCGTGTTTCTTTGCATGTGGCGGACGATGTGTAAACCGTTCCTACGTAAAAGATGGAAAGGTGATCCGGCAGAACACGGATGATCTTCATGCAGACAGCCCGGATTTCCCGCAACAGAGAGGCTGTGCCAGAGGACGGGCCCTGTGGCAGATCATCTATGGAAAAGACCGGCTGAGATATCCCTTGAAACGAAAGCACTGGGCCCTCGGCGGTGGGGATAAATCTCTGCGTGGGCGGGACGAATGGGAACGGATTACCTGGGACGAGGCACTCGATATTATTGCTTCAGAGACGACACGCATAAAGGAGACTTATGGAAACCGATCCATTCTGACTACAGGGTATGAACTTCGGAATGTGAGGCCGGGGTTGTATTACGGGACGGCTCTGAATGCATATGGAGGCTGTGTGACTACCTGGGGGCAGGCATCTCAGGGTGGTTTTCCGGTTGTAGCTAACAGTATGAAGGGGGAATGGTCTCTGGGAATCATGGATACCAGTGACCGGTTTGAAGTAAGAAATGCAAAACTCATCGTCTTATGGGCGGTGAACTCTGCCTGGAGTCAAGCTGGAAATGTGACATGGCATTATGCTCAGGCAAAGAAAAAGGGGGCCAAAGTAATCGTGGTGGATACCTGGTATACCCCTACCGCGCAGGCGTTGGCAGATGAATGGGTGCCGGTTCGGCCGGGCACCGATACCGCTTTGCTGCTGGCCATCGCTTATGAAATGATTATTCATGAATGGCAGGATCAGAAATTTCTGGATACCTACTGCCTGGGATTTGATGCGGCTCATATGCCGGAAGGCGCGGCTCCGGAAGAGAATTTTAAAGATTATGTCCTGGGAACCTATGATGGAGTTCCTAAAACTCCGGAATGGGCTGCGGATATCTGCGGTACTTCCCCGTCACAGATCCGAAGCCTGGCAAAAGATATGGGGACGATCCACCCGATGACATTAAAGAGTGGTTTCGCACCGGCCCGTACATATGAAGGTGGACGGTTTGTGCAAGCCTTTTTTACCGTTGGCTGGATGAGCGGAAACGTCGGTGTTTCCGGTGCGGAAGTATCGGCGGGAGCCTCTGCGGGAAATATGATTTTTGGCGGACCGCCCCTTGTAAAACCCGGGCCGAAAGGCTTTACTCTGCCGGATAATCCCATATGTGCTCAACCCAGAGGCGGAGGCAGTCTGGGTGCCGGAAAATATCAAAAAGGACAATATTATGGGATTGCTATGGGGGAAGTCTGGGATGCAATTCTGACGGGAAAACATCATCATTTTGAAGATGGAGAAGTGCCGGTTGACATTCATATGATCTGGAAAATCGGGGACGGCGGACGCATGAACCAGAACCCGGATTTCAACAAAGCAGTGGCCGCTTATCGTAAAGTGGATTTTGCAGTGGCCAGCGATCTGCAGATGACCAATGATTGCCTTTACTCAGATATCGTGCTTCCGGCCACTTCGCTCTGGGAACGTTGGGGATGTGTCATGCCCCAGACGAACCGGGAATTACTGATTTTTTCTTCCCAGGTTACTGAGCCAATGTACGAGTGCCGGGATGATTTGTGGATTGAGGCAGAACTGGCAAAACGCTGGGGGATTGATCCAAAGCTGGTTCGTCCGCTTTCGGATAAACAGATTGCCTACAATGAACTTTCAGGAGCGGAAGTAATCAAGGAAGACGGCAGCGGATATGAACCATTACTGACATTTACACAGGAAGATATTGATGAACTTCAGGTGGAGGGGAAACCTACGCAGGGACGCATTACCTGGCAGGAATTTAAGAAAACGGGAATCTATCAGGTAAAACGATGGGAAGGGGATCCCTATGGGTATATTGAGTATGAGGATTATATCCGGGATCCACAACATCATCCGATTGCCACAAAATCCGGAAAATTTGAAATCTGCTGTCCTTCTCTGGTGGAACGTTACCGGGAATTCGGCCTCACGCCGATCGATTCTGTCGCAAAATATGTGCCTAGTATGGATGGATATGAATCCACCTTTAAAGATTCCTCTCATAAAGATAAAGGAGATTTTCCTTTTCAACTGATCAGTATTCATCATGTGAGACGTGCTCACCAAGCGTATGACAACGCTGAACCTTTGAGAGAACTGTTCCCGAACGAACTGATGATGAATGACGGAGATGCTGCCGGACTGGGACTGAAATCGGAGGATACGGTATTGGTTTTTAATCCGTATGGAAAGATTCTGCGGCGCCTTTCCGCTTCTCCGCTGGTGATGCCGGGAGTCGTAATTCTGGGACAAGGTGCCTGGACGAAAATGAATGCACAGGGCATTGATGAAGGTGGCAATGCCAATGTGCTTTCCCCGGGGCGATTGTGCGGAGAAGGTCAGGCTCCCTGGAACACAGTGACGGTTCAGGTTAAAAAGTGGGAAGGCGAAGCGCTGAAAGCAGACTTCTTGTGGCAGCCGAGAATTGCTGATTGTCAGGAGTGATAACCTATGCAAATGGGATTCTTTTTTGATGCAGACCTCTGCATCGGATGCAAAGCCTGTGTGATGGCCTGTAAGGACAAGCATCATTCACCCGCCGGAGTGGCATTTCGACATGTGACACAGATCGTCTGGGGGCAATGGAAGACGGAGAATGGGATTCAGGTTCCGGATGGGGTGGGGAGTGACAGCATGTCTTCGGCATGTAATCACTGTGATCACCCGGCTTGCCTGGCAGCCTGCCCCCAAAATGCAATTCGTAAAGAAGAAGACGGAACGGTGCGTTACGATACGGAACGGTGTGTCTCATGCCGATTGTGTATAAAACGATGTCCTTACGGAGCGATTACCTTTAACAAACAGGCTGGCAAACCACAGAAATGTGATCTCTGTTATGAAGGCAGGCAGAGAGGGGAAACCCCTGCCTGTGTTGGAGCCTGCCCCATGCGATGTCTGCAATGCCGCCCAGTGGAGGAACTGGAGAAGATGATGGAGTCGGATTCTTCCATATATCGCCTTCCGGATCAGGGCGGAACCGGGCCGAATTTTTATATCCGAAGGAACCGGAATCGTCCGGTGGACGGCTCTTACTGGATGCGTAGCCTGTGGGAAGAGGTGTGAGTGATAAGATGAAGCGGATCAATATAGCAGCAGAACTTTGCGACGGCTGTATGGAATGTGTGCAAGCCTGTGAAGAGCATTTGTCTTTGGAACGTCGTGAAATTCCTTTGCCAGAAAGTGGCGAGAGTTCTCATTCCGCCTGTTTCGTCAGGAAACGAGGGGATTATTTTGTACCGGTGGTCTGTCGTCAGTGCACCAGCCCGTTTTGCGAAAGAACCTGTATGAGCGGAGCCATATGCCGGGATGCTGAAACCGGTCGGTTGATGTATGAAAAAGAACGCTGCGGAGCTTGTTTCATGTGCGTGATGAGCTGTCCTTATGGTATGCCTAAGCCGGATCCGGAGATGAATTCTGTGATTAAATGTGATTTCTGCCGAGGAGAAGATAAGCCTTTATGTGTAGAAGCGTGTACCCGAGGTGCACTTTGTCTGGGTTGATGGAGGGCGAATATGAGATATGTGATTATCGGCAGTGGCGCAGCGGGACTGGCGGCCGCCAAAACGATCCGGGAACGGGATTCGGGAGGAAGCATTCAGATCCTTTCCCATGACCAGGGGGCCTATGCACGTTGCATGCTGCATCTGTTTGTTTCCGGCAAACGGACAGAGGAATCCCTGACTTTTGTGCAGAAAGATTTCTGGGAACGGTATCAGGTAGAACATATTCCTTATACGACGGTGACAGGAATCGATACCCGCAGAAAGAAAGTGCGGACAAAGCGAGGGGATCTTCCATATGACCGTCTGCTGATTGCTTCCGGTTCTGTGTCGTCCATTCCACCGATTCCAGGTCTTCGGGAGGCGGAAAATGTGTCCGGATTCCGTGATCTGGCGGATGCTGTGCAGGTAAAGAATCTTTGTGGAACGGATCAGAAAATCGTGATTATGGGGTCTGGACTGGTGGGAGTGGACGTAGCCTATGCATTAACTGAGAGAAAAATGCCATTGACGATAGTGGATATGGCGCCTCGCATGAGTCCTCGACAGACCGATGATGTAACAGCAGGAATTTACCAGAGAAAATTTGAAGAGGCGGGAGTCACTTTCTGGTTCGACCGTGGGGTCGGCAGTGTAGAAAAGGAAGGAAACCGTCTTACCCATATCGTTTTGAGTGACGGAACAAGAATCCCCTGTGATTATCTGATTGCTGCTGCCGGAGTGCGGCCCAATATCGGCTTCCTGCAGGATTCCGGGATTGAAACAGATCGAGGTATAGGGGTTGATGCAAAGATGCAGACGAATGTACCGGATGTATATGCGGCCGGTGATGTGACAGGGTTGTCTGGCATCTGGCCGGCGGCCGTAGAACAGGGGCGGGCGGCTGCCATCAATATGACCGGAGGCGACCAGGCGCCCGGTGAGATCTACAGCATGCGAAACACCATGAACTTCTTTGGCATTCCGATGATTTCTCTGGGTATCATACCAGAGACAGAGTGTGAGATTTATACAGAAGAGACGGAAGGGGAGTATGGAATCGCAGCCGTAAAGGATGGATGCATTTTGGGAATTCATAAAATCGGTCGAATCGATCACAGTGGAATCTGGGAGTATCTGATAAAAAATAAAGTCCAGGGAGACTGGAATGCAGAACGTATCTTCCATATCAGCGCCGCTGACTTTTATGACTTCCCGGAAGACACCCGGAGTCGTCGGGCCGCTGTCCGCCTGGCATCCGAAGAGTGAGTCAGAAGGGAGAGGAATGCGCAAATGGAAACTCGTCTCGGACGTGGGATACAAACCCGCGTCAGAGATTAAAGCCTCCGGCGGATCGCAGCCGCGCAATAAGGAAGGTGCTTCGCACCTTGCGCGGCGCGGCAAGAACGCCGAGGCGTTCTTGATCTGGATCAATATCGGCCTGGACGGAAAGGAGAGACTCTGGTAAAAATGTTATACGGATTAAAATTGGGTTTTTCGTGCCCGGGTCATAAACATCGGAGTGGAAGCAAAGTTCAGTTTTTCTTCTTCTGACCAGACAGTCTGCCAGACGTTTTCGTCTGCTTCTGCGTCCAGATTAAGACTGTGAAATTGTTCCAGATCCCAAGCCGGGCGTCGGATGCCGGAGAGCGGGATGCGGCGGGCGATATCCTCCATCACGTCAAAGTTCTCTCCGATGTTTTCATCTTTGATTCCCTGCTTTGCTGTGTTTTCGCGATCCTGATCATAGGCAGCCTGAGCCGCTTTATCAAACAGATAGGCGTACCAGTTGGCGTCGAAATTCAGGAGCAGACCACCCGCTTTTAAAACCCTTGTCCATTCAGCGTAAGCCAGATCGGGATGAGGAAGGTTCCAGGTCAGATTACGGCTGACCACAACGTCAAAGGATTCAGTGGACAGATCCAGTGATTCCGCATTCATCTCCATCCAGTCTATTCTGCCGGCAAGATTGCCGGCATTTTTCTTTGCTTCTTCCAGCATGGCGGGAGTCAGATCGACTGCGGTTACCCGATAACCGAGTTCACAGAGAAGGATGGCAAAGAAGCCTGGTCCGGTACCGATCTCAAGCACATTCAGATCTTCCGGCTTCATATCCGGAAACTGAATTTGGATTTCGTGCTGAAGGCAGGTACTCCATTTTTCCCGCTGGAAAGTAGACAGTTCCAGCTGATTTATCTCAGAATAACTGGCGGCGCGGCCGGTCCAGTAGTCTTTGTTTTCATTTAAGATTGTCTGTCGGGACACTTTCAATCACCTCGCGTCTTTGAATTCCATACGATTATCTGAGTGTATCTTATATTAAGTATCATGCTGTTTTATGGTTTACAAGCCTGCCGGGGGGATTGTAAAGGAATAGTTTTTTTGTAAAAAGTATAAAAATATATCCCCCGGGGAAGCTTCCGGACGATAAATTCCAGGCATATAATGGATAAGAAGTATCTATGGCTGAAGTCGGATTAAGAAAGCGTTTACTGAAAAACATACTGGCGAAGTCAAACAGAAACAGGAGTGTGAGTTGTGGGAAAGTATATAGTGCATCGATTATTACAGCTGATTCCAGTTCTCCTGGGGATCACTTTTATGTCTTTTGCCATGATGCGTATGGCCGGAAGTGATGCTATTACTGAGTTATACGGAAATAAAGGTGCAGTATCTCAGGAGGTGATAGATGCGAAACGGGCGGAACTGGGACTGGACCAGCCGTTCCTGACACAATATGTTTCATGGCTGGGAAAAATGATGACCGGTGATATGGGGATCAGTTACGTCTCCGGGAAAGATGTGTTTGACACGTTTATTTCCAAACTGCCGGCGACATTGCTGCTGACCATTCTGTCCATTCTTCTGACCATTGCTATTTCCATTCCGTTAGGTGTTCTGGCGGCGGTGAGTCATGACAGAATTACGGATTATGTTTTGCGTTTCTTCAGCTTCGTCGGGAATTCGATGCCGAATTTCTTCGTGGCATTGCTGCTGATGCAGCTGCTTGCCATCAAATTGAAATGGCTTCCGGTGATATCGGATGGCATCACGATACGCAGCGCTCTGATGCCGACGCTGACGCTGGCCATCGCCATGTCCGCAAAATATATGCGGCAGGTACGTGCCACTGTGCTGGAAGAACTGAACAAGGATTACGTAACCGGAGCAAAAGCCCGGGGTGTACGTCAAAGTGTAATCCTGTGGCGCAGTGTGATCAAATCCTCGATGCTTACCATTATTACTCTGTTGGCACTTTCCATCGGAAGCCTGCTCGGAGGTACAGCAATTATTGAGAGTATATTTATGTGGGACGGTGTAGGAAAACTGGCAGTGGATGCCATTACCATGCGGGACTATCCTCTGATCCAGGCATATGTGGTCTGGATGGCCGTTATTTATGTTCTGGTCAACCTGATCACCGATCTGCTCTATCATGCACTTGACCCGCGTATCCGACTGGGGGTGAGCAAAGAATGAAAGAACCGACTGTCAGGGTTCAAAAGATCCGAAAGGATACAGTCAGGATCCGGCTTATCATTTTTGGAACCCTGGCGATTCTCCTGCTCATATGTTCTGTCTTCTCTGAATATCTTACCCCTTACGATCCCTATCTGCAGGATCTGGCGAACATAAAGGCAGCCCCTTCTGCCGCCCATATCTTCGGAACGGACCGCTATGGGCGTGACATGCTGTCCCGTGTGATTGTAGGAAGCCGGACGAGCATCTACTCCACACTGCTGCTGGTGGCAATTATCACTGTGACAGGTACCATGATCGGGGTGTTCTGCGGGTGGCACGGTAAATGGATTGATGTAGTGCTTATGCGTATTTCGGATATATTTCTGGCTTTCCCCGGACTGGTTTTTGCATTGGCGGTGGCCGGAATTCTGGAGGGCGGACTGCAGAATGCAATCATTGCTCTGGCAGCAATTTCCTGGCCGAAATACGCGCGAATCGCCCGAAGCCAGACCCTGGCCCAGAAAGAAACACCGTATCTGAAGGCGGTCCGGCTTTCCGGATGCAGCACAATGAAAATCATTATCAAACATATTCTCCCGAACATTATCGGCCCGATCCTCGTTACCTCCATGCTTGACATCGGTACGATGATGATGGAACTCGCCGGACTGAGTTTCCTTGGTCTCGGCGCCAAACCTCCCACTGCTGAGTGGGGAAGCATGATGAGCGATACCCGAAGCCTGCTGACTACGGTTCCCTGGGTTACGATGGCTCCTGGTATTGCGATCTTTATCTCCGTCATGATCTTTAATCTCCTGGGGGATACGATCCGGGATTATGCGGATCCGAAATCGAGGGGGCGCTGATATGGGAGAAATCTTACGTTACGAACATGTCGATATTACATATAACGGTTTTAAAGCGGTGAAAGATGTGAGCTTCACGGTAGCTGAGGGGGAGATACTCGGTATTGTGGGGGAATCCGGTTCCGGAAAGTCGACGTTGATCAAGGCGGCTATGGGACTGCTTGGACCGGCCGGACTTGTGACCCGCGGAGATATCTGGTATAAAGGGAAAAATCTGCCGGATCTTTCTGAGAAGGAAATACGTCAGCTCAACGGACCGGAGCTGGGGATGATTTTTCAGAGTGCGGGAAGTTCTTTCTGCCCGATCCGTACAATCGGAGCGCAGCTCTATGAGAGTATGACCGAGCATGAGAATGTTTCCAGAGAAGTGTTTCAAAAAAGAGCGATAGGACTGCTGCAGAAAATCGGCTTTGAGAACGGACAGAGAATTCTGGATAGTTATCCTTTTGAACTGTCCGGAGGAATGCAGCAGCGTGTCGGGATTGCTGTGGCTCTCCTGCTGAATCCCGGTGTCCTGCTGGCAGACGAACCGACCTCCGCTCTGGATGTTTCCGTGCAGAAGCAGGTCGTGGAGGAGATGCTGCTGATCCGAAAGACATTCGGCACATCGATTGTACTGGTGACACACAACATTGGCGTCATCGGAGCGATGGCGGACAAGGTTCTGGTTATGAAAAATGGTGAGATGGTGGAGTACGGGGAAACTCAGCAGGTGCTGCACGCACCAAAGGAAGAGTATACCCAGGCGCTCATGTCCGCTGTTCCGAGACTGAGGAGGGCATGATATGGAGCCAATCCTGAAAGTTGAGAATCTCACGAAAGTATTTACCCGCAAGGGACAGCCGGATTTTATAGCAGTGAATCACATCAGCTTTGAAATGAACCAGGGAAGCTGCCTGGGACTGATCGGAGAGAGCGGCAGCGGAAAGAGCACCACTGTCAATATGATTACCCGGCTTCTGGATCCGACCGAAGGGAAAATTATTCTGGATGGTGAGGATATAACGAATATCAGCGGGAGAAAATTGCGTAAGGTTTATGCCAGAATGCAGATGGTCTTCCAGACGCCGACGGATTCCTTCGACCCGCGCTGCACGCTGGGCGATGGCATCGGGGAGAGCCTCAGAAATAACGGCTGGGCGCGCAAGGACACAAGGGACGAAGTCGCACGACTGCTGGAGGTCTGTGGTCTGAATGCAGACTTCGCCTCACGGTATCCTCACCAGGTGAGCGGAGGGCAGTGCCAGCGGGCAGCGATTGCCCGCGCCCTGGCAATCCGGCCAAAACTGCTGATCTGTGACGAGGCCACATCGGCGCTGGATGTGACTGTCCAGAAGGAGATCATAGCACTGCTGAATGAGCTGCGCTGGAAATCGGGATCGGATCTTTCTATTCTTTTTATATGTCATGATATCGCTTTGGTTCAGCAGTTCTGCAACTACGTTCTGGTTATGTATAAGGGAGATGTTGTGGAACGGGGAGAGCCGGATGAAGTAATTCGTAATCCTGCGAATGCATATACCAGGCGCCTGATCGACAGTGTTTTGTAAAACTTCGGAGATGACGGAATGGAAATGATAAAAGATCGCGTAACGCGCTATTGGTCTTACCGGGCGGAAGGATTTGAAAGTCTGCGCCTGAAGGAATTTGAAAGTGACAAAAAAGAGCGCTGGCTCACGGAATTCCGCAAATATCTGCCGCAGGGAAAATCACTTCGGGTACTGGATGTCGGCACGGGCACAGGATTTTTCGCCTGCATTCTGGCGGAACAGGGATATGAGGTTACCGGCATTGATCTGACACCCGACATGGTGACCCACGCGGAGCATATGGCTTCGAAACTTGGTCAGAATATCAATTTCTGTGTAATGGATGCGGAAAAAACGGATTTTGAATCGGAGAGTTTTGATGCATTGGTGACAAGGAATCTTACATGGACTCTTCCTCACGTGGAGCAGGCGTACCGGGAGTGGTATCGGATATTAAAACCGGGTGGCGTGCTCATCAACTTTGATGCGGATTACTGTTCTGCCTCAGAGGAAAACAGTGATGTTGAACTGCCTGAAAACCACGCACACAAGCTGCTTCCGGAATTCCTTACAGCGGAAAACGATGCAATTACAAAGGAGTTAGCCGTGTTTCAGGAACCTCGCCCGCAATGGGATGTACAATTGTTGGTGAAGGCCGGTTTCGAGAGGATCTGTGTGGATATGGGGGTCTATAAACGCATTTATGCTGAGATAGATGAGTTCTATAATCCCACACCGATTTTCACGATTGCTGCCTGTAAATAAATCATATTAAAGAAAGGAAATGAAATATGAAAAAAGTACTATCCATGTCCCTCGCTCTGGGACTTATGGTGTCATTGTCTGCACAGGCTGCTTTTGCAGACGGAAAGAAAATGGTGATCGGAGACACTACATTCAACGCAGAAAACTGGGAGGAAACCGTCGATCCGCACCGTACCTATAATGGCTGGCCCTGCATCCGCTACGGAATCGGTGAGACCCTGGTTCATTATACGGATACTATGGAACTGGAGCCCTGGCTGGCTGAGTCCTGGGAAAATGATGGCAATCTGACCTGGACCATTACGCTTAGAGATGATGTGACATTTTCCAGCGGACGAAAGATGGATGCGGAAGCGGTAAAACAGTGCTTCGAGCACCTGCTGGAAGTGCATGACCGCGCGCCGGGAGATACAAAGATAGCTTCCATCGAAGCGGATGGACAGGTGCTGACGATTACCACCACCGAACCGAATCCTGCTCTGATGAACTACCTGGGCGATCCTTATGGCTGTATCATTGATGTGGATGCCAGTGATTTTGATGCAGGTATCGCGGTAGGAACCGGCCCCTATGTAGTCGTGGATATGGTGACGGATGATCATCTGACCCTGACGAAGAATGCTGACTACTGGAACGGCGATCCGAAGCTGGATGAACTGACAATCCGTACCCTTTCCAACGGTGATACACTCTCCGCAGCGCTGCAGGCGGGAGATATCGATGCTGCTTATGGAATGGCTTATGAGGCTTATCCCAATTTTGAAAATGAAGCCTATCAGTTCTCCAGTATTCAGACTTCCCGGGCTTTCTTCGGATCCATGAATATGACGAGTCCGATCATCCAGGATCCGGCGGTGCGCAAGGCGGTAGCCATGGGAATCAATAAAGAAGGTTTCGTAAATGCACTGCTGGAAGGACACGGCGTACCTGGACACGGCGCTTTTCCGGATGGATTCTCGACGTTCGGCGGAGAGAATATCACTACGGAGAGTTATGACCCCGAAGGCGCAAAAGCCATTCTGGAAGAAGCCGGCTGGGTGGATTCCGACGGAGACGGCATCCGGGAGAAAGACGGTGAGAAACTTGTGATTCGCTGGCTGACCTATCCCAGTCGTCAGGAACTTCCTCTGCTGGCTGAGTCCGCTCAGGCATCTCTGAAAGAGATCGGAGTAGAAGTGGATATTAACTGCACGGCAAACCGCCGCGAATTCCTGGCGGATATGAATTCCTGGGATATCTACGCCTCCGCACTCGTTACGGCACCCTCCGGGGATCCGCAGTATTTCTTCACGACATCCTGTCTGCCCGGAATGAGTTACAACTTCGGAGCTTATGAAAATGAGCATGTGAATGAGTTGATTGAGAAACTTTCCACCGAGTTTGATCCTGCGGAGCGCAGCCGTATCGCCATCGAACTGCAGCAGACGATTCTGGACGATAATGCTTATGTATTCTGTTCTTTCCTTCAGATGAACATGATCTCCAAGGCGAATGTCTCCAACTGGACCGCTCACGCCTGTGACTATTATGAGGTCACAGCGGATCTGGACATCAATTGAACAATATAACAAGACTTTTCAAAGGGGAGGGTTCTCTGTTCCATTTGGAACGGAGAACCGTCCCCTGTTCCACTCTTGGAAGAGCATCGGGATTGACTTTTTTTGTGTTCCTTTGTATGATATTAGTCGTAATAAGCTTTTGCCATGCGGCGGAGCAGTTCCTGGTTTTCATATAAGGAGGAGATGTATGAAAGAGTATTGGTCAGAACGTTTTGCTGGTTGTTTCCTGTTTCTGGCGATTATGATGGTATGTCTGATGGGCAGCAGCTGCACTGTTATGGCGGAGACATCCGGAGATTATGAATATTCCGTGAGTTCATATGATGGAACAGCAACGATAACCAGGTATAATGGATCAGAGAAAAGTCCGGTGATTCCGAAGAAACTTAACGGTTATGCGGTGGTGAGGATCGGAGAAGCCGCATTTAAAGGAAATCCTTCGATCGAATCCATTACGATCCCGGAGTATATTGATTATGTGGGTAAAGAAGCTTTTATGAGCTGTTCCGCCCTGAAAACTGTAAAATGGGATTCTAAAGAAGATACCATTCACGACAGAACATTTGATTCCTGCACTTCCCTGGAATCTGTCGAGCTTAATGATAAAGTAGCTTGGATCGATGATAGAGCTTTTTTTCTCTGTGGAAAACTGAAATCAGTCAAAATCGGAACGGAAGAGAGCAGACTGAGGACTGTCAGGGATCTTGCCTTTTCGGAATGCCCGAATCTGACGTCGATTACATATGCCGGCCGCAAGTCCTGGTGGAAAGAGCTGCTATCGCGTATCGACGAAGAAACAACCCGAAAACGTCTGGAATCTGTCAAGGTAACCTATGCACTGAAATATGCGAAACCCGGTAAACCTTCCAATGTGAAGGTGACATACCCGGATATGGAAAATGTCCATATCACCTGGAAAGCAGTTCCGAACGCCCGGAATTATGTGGTGGAAATTACGGGTCCCAAAGGATATGCCGGAGAACATGAATCCGTATGGGCATTTGATGCAGATGGTAATCCGCTCAAGAAGCCTTCTCTGGACATTGTTCTGCGGTATGGAGAGAACTGGGGAGAACCCAGATATCCCTATGGAAAATATACATTTAAGGTCTATGCAGCGGGATATCATACAGATTTGGACCCTGTCATGGGAAAAGCCAGCAAAGCATATACATTTAAACGAATCGAATATAGTACGGTCACCTGGAAGAAATACAAGAAAACCGGACGGAAGTTCACTATGGTCTGGAAGAAGGACAAGCTGGCGGACGGATATATGCTTTCCTATATCTTATATAAATATGGATCAGAAAAGGCTTCGAAGGAGCAAAAAATAGCTATCCTGCCAAATGCGAACAAATTCACCCTGACCATTGTGAAGCCGTATGATTCAATCATGTTTGCGATGCGTCCTTATCTCAAGTCCGGAAACAAGAAACAATACCAGAAGGAAAACCTCAACTGGATCAATATCGGCCCGGACGGAAAGGAGAGACTCTGGTAAAACTGTTATACGGATCAATCTCTGACGCAGGATTCTCGTGACTTTAGTCGTGAGAGGAATGCGCAAATG